>NZ_VWWH01000126.1:0-15467 GCF_011753045.1 Burkholderia sp. Ap-955 | reverse complement strand
GCCGCGCGCAGCCGCGCATGCGCGCCGATCAGCACGTTGTCGAGCACGCTCAGGTTGCCGAACACGCGGCCGTGCTGGAACGTGCGCGCGATGCCGAGCGCCGCGAGGCGTTCGGGCGCGGTGCCCGTGATGTCGCGGCCGTCGAACGTCACGCGGCCGGCATCGGGCCGGTCGGCGCCCGCGATCAGGTTGAACAGCGTCGACTTGCCCGCGCCGTTCGGCCCGATCACGCTCAGCAGTTCGCCTTCGGCGAGTGTCAGGCTCGCGCCGTCGAGCGCGGTCACGCCGTCGAAGCGGCGCGTCAAGCCCTGCACGTCGAGCAAGGGTCGCTTGGTGGTCATCGCATTCCTCCTCACACCGTGCCGAGCAGGCCCTGCGGCCGGAACCGGACGAGCAGCAACAGCACGAGGCCGTAGATCAGCATCCGGTAGTCGGCCGCCCAGCGGAACAGCTCGGGCAGCCCGATCAGCGCGATCGCGCCGGCGATGCCGCCGAGCACGTTGCCGAGCCCGCCGAGGATCACCATCGTCAATGCGAGGATCGACACCTGCGAATCGAAGGTCTGGTGATTGATGTAGCTGTACAGGTGTGCGGCGATCCCGCCGCTCACACCGGCCGCGACGCCGCCGACCGCGAACGCGATCGCCTTGTAGCGGTTCGGTGCGATGCCGTGCGCACGCGCGGCGACGTCGTCCTCGCGCACCGCGCGCAGCGTGCGACCGAGATGCGAGCGCAGCAGCCGCACCTGCACGAGCGCGAACACGACGAGCACCGCGAACGTGAACCAGTACGCGGCACGCGCGCTCGTCGCCCACGGCAGCGGCGCGATGCCGGTGATGCCGAGCGGGCCGCGCGTGAGACCGTCCCAGTTCAGGATCACGAGGCTCACCACTTCGCCGATGCCGAGCGTCGCGATCGACACATAATGCCCGCGCAGCCGGAACGCCGGATAGACGAGCAGCGTGCCGACCACGGCGGTGATCACGCCCGCGCACGGAATCGTCACGGCTGGCGGCCAGCCGAGATCCGACGACAGCAGCGCCGACGCATACGCGCCGATTACCAGCAGCGCCGCGTGGCCGAGCGAGATCTGCCCGACCGTGCCCGCCACCAGCGTGAGGCTCAGCGCGAGCAGCCCGTACAGCCACGCGTTGGTCAGCGTCTGCAGCACGTACGGCGATGCGCCGAGCCACGGCAGTACGGCCGCCAGCGCGACCAGCGCGACGAGTACCGGGCCCGGCACGCGCACGGCCTTCGCGGCCGCGAGGAAAGTACCCGTCATCGGCTCGGGCGGCAGCGCGCGGTTCGCGCTGAACAACCCGTTCGGCCGCCACACGAGGAACACGATCAGCAGCCCGAACGCGAACAGGTCACGGTAGCTCGTGCCGAACAGCGCGACGCCGTAGCTTTCGACGAGACCAAGCAGCAGGCTGCCCGCGATCGCGCCCGGCACGTTGCCGAGCCCGCCGATCAGCAGCGCGACCACGCCCTTCAGCGTGGCCTGGAAGCCCATCGCCGGATCGATGCTGTTGTAGTACATGCCGACCAGCAGCCCGCTCACGCCGCCGAGCGCGCACGCGATCGCGAACACGGTCTGGTTCACGCGGTCGACGTCGACACCCATCTGCAGCGCCGCGTCGCGATCCTGCGCGGTCGCGCGCACGGCCCAGCCGAGCCGTGTGAAGCGCAGGAAGCCGTACAGCAGCGCGGCCGCCGCGATGCCGATACCCGCAATCAACAGGTCGAGCGAGCCGAGCGTCGCGCCGGCGATCCGCAGATGCCAGTCGGGCAGCGGCGTCGGCACCGCGCGCGGGTCGGCGCCGAATGCGAGCTGCGCGAGCTGGTCGAGGATGAAGCTGATGCCGATCGTCGCGAGCAGCGGCGCGATGCGTGCCGCGTGACGCAGCGGCCGCAAGCCGATTCGCTCTATCGCGATGCCGAGCGCGCCGCAGCCGACGACGACCGCCGCCAGCGCGACCGGCAGCGGCAGCCCGAAGCGCGTCAGGCACAGCCAGCCGATGAACGCGCCGACCATGTAGACCGAGCCGTGCGCGAAGTTGATCAGGTGCGACACGCCGAAGATCAGCGCGAGCCCGACCGCGAGCAGCGCGTAGATGTTGCCGACGATGAGGCCGTTGAGCGTGTAGTCGAGCCAGGAAGCCATCACGATGCGTCCGTCACTTGCAAGCGGTTCATGCGGAATCAGCGTGCCGCGAGCTGCGGTTTCGCGCCGTCCCACAGCGCCCACTGCCCCTGCTTCACGACGAGATACACGGTACGTGCGCCCGCGACGCGGCGCGTCTGCGGATCGAAGCGCACCTTGCCGAAGATCACGCTCGGCACGTCGCTGATTTTCGCGAAGCCGTCGTGCGCGGCCTGGCGCGTCGTGCCGTAGCGGCGCAGCACCTCCGCCGACAGGATCAACGCGTCGTATGCACGCGCGACGAACGAATCGGGATCGCCATGGAATTTCGCGCGATAGCGCTGCACGAACGCCTGCACCTCGGGGCGCGGTTCGGCCGGGAAGAAGTTCGATTCCGTATAGACGCCCTCGACGGCCGTGCCGCCCAGTTCGAGGAACTTCGGCGAGTACACCGAACCGACCGCCGCGATCGGCAGTGTGACGCCGGACGTGCGCGCCTGCCGTACGATCTGCGCACCGTCCGCATAGTACGAGATCAACACGACCGAATCGGGCTTTGATTCGCCGATGCGCACGAGCGTCGAGCGGAAATCCTTCTCCGCCGGCTGATAGCCTTCGGCCGCGACGACCTGCGCGCCAAGCCCCGTCACCGCCTTCGCGAAGATGTCCTTGCTGGTGCGGCCCCAGTCGGTGTTCAGGTACAGCACCGCGATCCGCTTGAAGCCGAGTTCCTTCACTGCGTAGCGCGCAAGCAGCGGCTGCTCCTCCGCCTGGCTCAGCGCGGTACTCCACAGATAGTCGCCGCCCTTCGTGAAGTCCGGATGCGAGTTCGTGAAGCCGAACTGGATCAGTTGCCCGCGCTGGTAGATCGGCGACGCGGCCATCGACGTCGCGCTGGAGAAGTCGCCCAGCTCGATCGCGATGCGCGGATCGGCGACGAACTTCTGCGCGATCGCCACGGCCTGGCGCGGGTCGCTGCGGCTGTCCTGGAAGTCGACCGCGAGCGGGCGGCCATGAATGCCGCCGCTGCCGTTGATCTCGTCGAGCGCGAGATCGAAGCCGCGCTTCCATTGTTCGCCGTACTGCGCATCCTGGCCCGTGAGCGGCCCGCTCACGCCGATCACCACCGGCTCGCCCGACACGCCCGCCGCGAGCGCGCCGCCCGTCGACAAGCCCCATACGGCAGCGAGCGCCGCCACCGTGCCCAGCACGCGTCGCCATGCGCCGCGTGCGTCGTTCCCCGAAACGTTCATGCGTCCCCCAGCTTCAGTCAGTCGAAAAGAGTGAGGGCATGTAACCATCCGGTTCAGGACGATCCAACGAAGTTTTGCGCATATCGATATCGTGCGCGACGCGAAGCGGGTGAGGCCCGCGAACGACCCTCCGCACACCGCGCATCGCGCAATGTATCGGCATAGATCGCATCACCTTGATTCGATTGGCGTTTCGTTCACGGCGCCGATCGAAACCCACGTTCAAGCACGCGTAATCGTCTATCGCAACGATCGGGCCGTTCGCAGTTTTCGCGCTGTCGATAGCAAAAAACATTATATGAATCGCGCATGATCACCCTCCTACAATTCGCAAATCGCATCATCGGAAGGTGTCATGGAGCTGCATCAACTCGAAGCCTTTTCCGCGGTCATGTCCGCCGGCAGCGTGACCGGCGCGGGCGAACTGCTCGGCCGCTCGCAGCCGGCCGTCACGCGGCAGATCCAGGAGCTCGAAGCCGATCTCGGCTACGCGCTGTTCGACCGGCACGGCCCGCGTGTCACGCCGACGCGGCGCGCGTTCCTGCTCTACGAGGAAGTCGAACGCTCGCTGGTCGGCCTGCGCGCGATCGAGGCGCGCGCCCGGGCGCTCGGCGATGAAACCGCCGAGCCCGTGCGCATCGCGGCGACACCTTCGCTCGCGGCCACGCTCGTGCCGGCCGCGCTCGCCGCGCTGCCCGACGGCGCGCAGGCGCCCCACTACCAGTTGCGCAGCGAATCGGCCGAGCATGTCGTGCACGAGGTGCTGGCCGGCACGGCCGATGTCGGCGTCGTCACGCTGCCGATGGCGCACGCGGGGCTCGACGTGCACTGGATCGCGCAGACGCCATGCGTCGCCGTGCTGCCTGCCTGCGACCCGCTCGCGGCGCAGCCGCGCATCGCGCTGCGCGACCTCGCGCGGCGCCGCATCGTGACGGTCGCGAACCGGCACCGGCTGCGCCAGCGGATCGATGCGGCATTCGCGGCCGCGCGGGTCGATGCACGCGTGTTCATCGAAACCAATGCGTCGCTGAATGCGGTGATGGCCGCGCGTGCAGGCATCGGGGTCGGCATCGTCGATCCGGCGACGGGCGTGGCACTGCCGGTGGATGGCGTCGTTGCGCGCCCGCTCGACGTCGACATCCCTTTCGCGTTCGGCGTCGCGACGCCGGCCGGCAAGGCACGCACGTCAGCGGTCGATGCACTGCTCGACGCGCTGCACCGTACGACGCGCGCGTTGCTCGACGACGTGATCTTTCACGACGCGGCCGCGCACGACGCGCTGCTGCGCGGCGACCGGCTGCGCGCCGAGCGTGCGCCGCGTGGTGCAGCCCGCACGACACGTGCACGCCGGACACGCCCGGAGGCGGCATGACGACGACGCCCGATAAATTGCAAGCACTCGAAGCCCGGCTCGCGCAAGACCTGCGCTGGCTCGACCTGCCCGCGCCGTCGTGGGTGCCGCCGCGCGAGGCCGACGGCACACGCGTGCTCGATGTCGCGATTGTCGGCGGCGGCATGGCAGGGCTCGCGGCGTCCGCCGAACTTCGCCTGCTCGGCATCGACAACCAGTGCGTGATCGACCGCGCGCCTGCCGGCTATGAAGGCCCGTGGGTCACGTTCGCGCGAATGGACACGCTGCGCTCGCCGAAGCAGCTCGCGGGCCCCGCGCTCGGCCTGCCCGCGCTGACGTTCCGCGCGTGGTTCGAAGCGCAATACGGCCGCGACGCGTGGGACGCGCTCTACAAGATTCCGCGCACGCAATGGATGGACTACCTGCGCTGGTACCGGCGCGTGCTCGACCTGCAGGTGCGCAACGACACCACGCTCGTCGCGCTGCGCCCGCGCGACGACGGCCTGCTCGCGCTCGACGTGCGCGGCAACGGCGAAGCGCAGACGCTGCTCGCGCGGCACGTGGTGCTTGCCACCGGCCGCGACGGGCTCGGCGGCCCGTACGTCCCCCCCGTCGCGCAACGCGCGCCGCGCACGCGCTGGGCCCATTCGTCCGAGCCGATCGACTTCGCGGCGCTCGCGGGCAAGCGCATCGGCGTGGTCGGCGCGGGCGCGTCCGCGTTCGACAATGCGGGCACCGCGCTCGAAGCCGGCGCCGCACGCGTCGACCTGTTCTTCCGCCGCACGGACATTCCACGCATCAACAAGCTGACGGGTATCGGCAGCCCGGGCCTCGTGCACGGCTACGCCGATCTCGACGACGCGACGAAATGGCGCTTCATGCACTACGCGCTGACGTCGCAGACGCCGCCGCCACGCGACAGCGTGCTGCGCGTGTCGCGTCACGAACATGCGCATTTTCATGCGGGCAGCCCGATCGAGATGCTCGCGGAACACGCCGACGGACTCGACGTGACGACGCCGCGCGGACGCTACACGGTCGACTTCCTGATCTTCGCGACCGGCTTTCATTCGGACTGGACGACGCGCGCGGAATTCGCGTCGTTCGGCGCGCAGGTGCGGCGCTGGAAGGACCGCTATCGACCGGAGCCGGGCACGTGGATCGACGAGCTCGCCGAGTCGCCCGATCTCGGCCCCGCGTTCGCCTTCCAGGAGCGCGAGCCCGGCGCGTGTGCAGCCATCACGCGAATTCACTGCTTCAACCATGCGGCAAGCCTGAGCCACGGCAAGCTGTCCGGCGATATCCCGGCCATCAGCGCGGGCGCCAAGCGGCTCGCGCGCGGAATCGCGGGCCGGTTGTTCGACGCGGACCGCGATCGCCACTACGACGCACTCGTCGCGTACGCGAACGCCGAACTGCAAGGCGACGAATGGCGCGACGCCGACGCATGAGCGCACGTCCATCGATCACATTGACGACGAAGGGAACCCGAAACGATGACTGAATCCATCACGCCGGCCGATGCGCCGGACACGATCGATGCGGTGGCTGGCCTGCGCGATGGCGACGCCGTCGCCGCGCTGCGTCGCGCGCGCGACAAGGTGCTGCTCCATACGCGGCTGAGCGAAGCGGCGCTGTTCGATCCCGCGTTGCCCGATGTTTCGTTGATCGAACGACTGCACGCGGCGCGGTATGTCGCACACCAATCGAATGCGCCGGCATTGGCCGACACTTATCGCGCACGACTGATCGATGCAGGCGGCACGTTCGACGATATCGCACGCGCGGACGCGGATGCATTCGACACCTTGCCCCGCCGCATCGGCGCGATCCTGACGCATGCACGCCTGCTGACGCGCGCCCCCGTCGATGCACGCCCGTCCGATCTCGACGCGCTGAAGTCGGCGGGACTCACGACGCCCGCGATCGTCGCGCTGTCGCAGCTCGTGGCGTTCGTCGCGTATCAGTTGCGCGTCGCGGTGGCCGCGCAGGCGCTTCAGGCACGTGCTGCAACGGAGGCCGCATGACGACGACCACTCACGGCTTCACATCCGACACGCTCGGCTGGCGGGCGTGGCTCGACACCGTTTCGCTCGATGCCGCGACGCCCGACCAGCTGGCCGTGCTCGAAGCGAGCCACCCGCAAGCGAAGACGTCCGACTATTACCTGCTGCTCGTCCATCTTCCCGAGATCCTGCGGCAACGCTCGGGCGTATTCAACGCGATCATGTACGGCCCCGGCGGGTTGTCGCGCGCGGAGCGCGAACTGGCGAGCACGGCCGTGTCGCGCGTGAACGGCTGCGTGTACTGCGCGTCGGTGCATGCGCAGCGCTTTACCCAGCTCGCGAAGCGCACCGACGCGATCGAGCAGGTGTTCGACGATCCGTCGACGGCCGGCACGACGGCGCGCGAACGCGCGATCATCCGCTATGCGATCGCGCTGACGGAGCGGCCCGATACGGTCGACGCGAGCGATATCGCCACGCTGGAAGCCGAAGGGTTGACGCATGAGGAGATTCTCGACCTGTCGCACGCAGTCGCGATCTTCGCGTGGGCGAACCGGTTGATGCTGACGCTGGGCGAGCCGGTGTTTCCAGAATCGGCGACCAGCGCCTGACGCCCGCGCAATCCTGAGCGCTGACGCAGGCGCCGCCTGCCCGCGTCACGCCTTGTGCGTCGACAGCAAAATACTCGTCTCGGTATTCGCGATCCCGTCGATCAGCCGGATCGCACCGAGCACGCGATCGAAGTGCTCGAGCGAATCGGCATGCAGCTCGGCGACGAGATCCCAGCGCCCGTTGGTGCTGTGGATCGACGCGACGTTCGGATGCCCGCGCAGCACCTTCACCACTTCCGCGCCGCGATTGCCCTGCACGGCGATCGACATCAGCGCGCGGATCCGGTGCCGTTCGGCCGCCGGCTTGAGCCGCACCGTATAGCCGACGATCACGCCGTTCTTCTCCAGCCGCGTCAGCCGGTTCTGCACGGTCGCGCGCGCGACGCGCAATGCCTTCGCCAGCGCGACGACGGGCAGTCGCGCGTTGTCGCGCAGCAGCGCGATGAGCTGCCGGTCGACATCGTCGAGGGTGATCATGAGCGGAGCTTCCTGTTGAACGTGAACCGGCCGCAGTGTGCCGGAGCCTTTGCATGCCGACCCGGGCAACTTAGTCAAAGTGCCATATCTGGCCAGCAATTTGCCAAGTCTATCGATAAATCTGCCACTTTTGCCGTCTTTTTGTTGGCTCGACTCGCGGAAATAATGACTCCATCGACCGGCGGGAGATGCCGCGCCGCCGCTTTCCAGGAAGCCGGGACGCGCGCCGATGCACCGCCCGGTCGACAAGAACGCCAGGGACACCCGTACCGGCACTGAGAAAACTGGAGACAGACGCATGACCCGCTTCCTCGACGTTCCCGCCACCGCCCGCCTGATTGCCCAAACCGGCGTCACGACGTTCCTCCGCGAGCTCGTCGACACGCTGCGCGCCGATTACCTGCACTGGGCCGATTTCGACAAGTCGCCGCGCGTCGCGTGCCACTCGCGCGACGGCGTGATCGAACTGATGCCCGTCGCGAACGCGTCGCTGTTCGCGTTCAAGTACGTGAACGGCCACCCCGTCAACGCCGCGCGCGGGATGCACACGGTGATGGCGTTCGGCGCGCTCGCCGAAGTCGATACCGGCTACCCGCTGCTGCTCGCCGAACTCACGCTGACCACCGCGCTGCGCACGGCCGCGACGTCGGTGCTCGCCGCCCAAGCCCTCGCTCGCCCCGATTCGCGCACGATGGCGCTGATCGGCAACGGCGCGCAGAGCGAATTCCAGGCGATCGCGTTCCACACGCTGCTCGGCATCGACGAAATCCGCGTGTTCGACGTCGATCCGCACGCGACCGACAAGCTCGAGCAGAACCTCGCCGCCTACCCGGCGCTGCGCGTGGTACGCGCCGCGTCGACCGCCGCCGCCGTGCGCGGCGCCGACATCGTGACGACCGTCACCGCCGACAAGGCGTACGCGACGATCGTCACGGCCGACATGATCGAGCCCGGCATGCACCTGAACGCCGTGGGCGGCGATTGCCCGGGCAAGACCGAACTCGAAGCCGGTGTGCTGCATGCAGGCCGCGTGTTTGTCGAATTCGAGCCGCAGTCGCGCATCGAGGGCGAGATCCAGCAGATGCCGGCCGACTTCCCCGTCACCGAGCTGTGGCGCGTGCTGCAGGGCGAGACGACTGGCCGCGAACGCGCGGATGAAGTCACGGTGTTCGACTCGGTCGGCTTCGCGCTCGAGGATTACTCGGCGTTGCGCTACCTGTATGCGCTCGCGCAGCAGCACAACGCGGGCGTCGAGATCGCGCTGATTCCGCCGGCCGTCGACCCGAAGAACCTGTTCGCGCTGATCGACGACCCGGCCGCGATCGCGCAGGGCCACGCGGCGTACGTGACCGAAGCCGTCGCCGCGTTCGCGCGCTGACCGTCCTCCCCGGGCGGCCCGTGCGCCGCCCGGCCCCTTGCCTTTCGCTCCTGCCTTCCATGAATCTCGTATCGATCCAGGCGCCGGCCGCCGTCGTGATGATCCGGCCGCACCGCTTCCTGCCGAACCCGCAGACCGCGGCCGACAATGCGTTCCAGCGCACGTCCGGCGGCGGGGCGAACGACACGTCGTCGGTGTCGGCCGCCGCGCGGGACGAAGTCACGGCCGCCGCGCAGACGCTCGCCGATGCAGGCGTGCGCGTGCACGTGTTCGACGACCACGGCGAGCGCGACACGCCCGACTCCGTGTTCCCGAACAACTGGTTCTCGACGCATCCGGGCGGCCACGTTGCGTTGTATCCGATGCACAGCCCGAACCGCCGCCGCGAGCGGCGCGCCGACGTGATCGAGATGCTGAAGGCCGAGTACCGCGTGCAAGACGTGATCGACTACTCGGGCCTCGAATACGACGACGTGTTCCTCGAAGGCACCGGCGCGATGGTGCTCGACCACGTCGCGCGGATCGCGTACACCGCGCGTTCGCGCCGTGCCGATCCGGTCGCGCTCGAACGCTTCTGCACGAACTTCAATTTCGAGCCGATCTGTTTCGATACGGCCGATGCCGACGGACGCCCGATCTATCACACGAACGTGATGATGAGCGTCGCGACCGAGTTCGCGATGGTCGGCCTCGAACTCATCGCCGACCGCCGCCGTCGTGACGAGATCGCACAACGGCTCGCCGAAACGGGCCGCACGGTGATCGCGCTCGATGCATCGCAGATCGCGAATTTTGCGGGCAATACGCTGGAATTGTCGGGCAAGGAAGGGCGTGTGCTCGCGCTGTCGCGGCGCGCGTACGACTGCCTCACGCCGGTGCAGCGCGCGACGATCGAGCGTTCGGCACGGCTGCTGCCGCTCGACGTGCCGACGATCGAACTGGCCGGCGGCTCGGTGCGCTGCATGCTGGCGGGGATTCATCTCGCGCGGCGGGCGGCCGTGCCGAACGTGATGGCCGTGGAATCGGCCGCATCGCCATGCGAGACGACGCCGCAGATGTGATCGGCGGGCTCACAACGCACAAACGGCTGCCGATGCGATGCAACGGCAGCCGTTTGCGTATTCGAAGGACGTTGCATCGGCGAGCGTCGGCCCGCATCGGCAATGCCGCGAAATGCTCCGGCGTCCGAATGATGCCGGAGCATACCGCGCTGCTTACCCCGCCAGCAGCTTCAACCCCGCCGGCAGCGTTTCGCCGAACACGCGCACGGTGTCGGCTTCGTCGAACGCGATGGCCTCGCGCACCATGTCTATCCACGCCGCCGATGCATTCGCGGCCGACAGGCGCTTGATCACGGCCTCGCGTGTGTCGTCCGGCAGGTCGCGCGAACGGTCTCCGGTCATCCGCGCGATCTGCGCCGCCGCGAACGCGGCAGGTTCCACCTGCTTCCAGTCGAGCGCAAACAGCGCATCGAGCCAGCCGGTGGCGACTTCCGCCGGCACGACACTGTGCGCGCTGCCGTAGAACGGCCGGCGCGCGCCGATGCGCCCGAGTGCCCACGCACAGAGCGCACGCTCGGCCGGCTTCTGCAATTGCACGATCAGCCGCTCGGCCAACTCGACCTTGCGCTCGACCGGCAGCCGTTCGAGCGACGCGGACAACCGCGTCATGTCGGCCGGCCCGACCTTGCCTGGATCGAACGGCAGCTTGCGCCGCTTGTCGTCGGTCGGTTCGAGGAATGCGATCGCGTCGCGCACCTGTGTCTGCGCGTCGTCGTCGAGGCCGCCGGCCACGCGCCGCCACAGCGTCCACCACTCGGACCACACCTGAGCGTCGGTCACATACTGAATCCCGTCGTCGAACAGCGGCCACAGCTGCTCGATGCGCCATGCGTCGAGCGGATGGCCGAAGCCCGGGCGCAGGCAATAGCCGGCCAGGTTCAGCCACGCACGTTCGTGATCGGCCGAGCGTCGGCGTCGCCGCGCGCGCGCGAGCAACGCATCGAACAGCTCGCGCGCAAGCGCGACGTCCCACGCTTCGCGCGCACCGAGCACCTGTTCGAGTTGCGCGCGCAGCCGGCGCGTGTCTTTCGGCGTGACGCCGGCGGCCTTGCTGCCGAACGAACGCTCGATCAGTTCGAGCGCCTGGTCGAGCCGCGGATGCCGCGTGAGGGCAGCGTCGTCGCCCTGCGCGGGCGCGTCGCCGCGCAGCTGGAATTCGAGCCGCCAGCGGCGCGACGCATCGTCGGTCGCGATGCAATGCATTTCGAGCGTGCCGACCTCGGTCAGCGACGCGGTGAGCTTCACCGGTGTTTCGCGCGCATCGCCGCCCGCTTTCGCGTCGACGACCGTCGCGATCGGCGGCAGCCGCACGAAATCGCCGCCGTCGAGATCGACGAGATCGCCGGGCCGATAGGCGGTGTCGGCCACCGTCGACACAAGGTGGAAACGCACCGGCTGCCCGAGTTGCAGCGCGAACGTGCGTTCGTCGAGCCGGATCTCGTGGCCCTCCTCCGTGCCGCGCGGCAGCAGGCACACGCCGCGCGCGGCCGCGCCTTCGGCACCGTCGTCGAGCACGAGAAAATAGCTGCGCGCGGAACCGCCGCCGATGCGCGGCGCATGACCGGCGCGCGCGAGCCCGTAGGCCACCGCACCGCGCGCGACCGCGACGTCCGGATGCGCGTTGTGCAGCACGTCGAGCGGCGCACCGCGCCACGCCCCGAGCGTCTGCGCGAGACGGCCGGCGAGCGCGCCCGCGCGGAACACGCCGCCGTTGAGCAACAGCGTGTCGGGCAGCGGGCCTTCCGCATGACGGTTCAGGAACGCGGCGACGTGCCGCGTGACGGCCGCGTCGCTCGCATACGGCAGCCCGAATTCGACGATCGCGGCGCGCGCACGGCGCGGCAGTTCGCCGGCTTCGACCTGCGGAAAGAAACCATCGACGACGATCTGCTCGACTTCCTGCCGCGTCAGCTCGGCCGAGCGCGCGCCGCCGACGAGCTTGCTGCCCGCGCCGAGCAGCGTGACGTTGACGGATTCGGGTGCATCGTCGCCGAGCAGCCGCTCCTTCGCGGCACGGCAACGCTCGACGAGCTGCGACAGGCTCGCGGCCGACAGCCGCGTGCCGGGCTCGGTCAGCCGCGACTCGACCAGGCGCGCGAGCGCGAGGTCCATATTGTCGCCGCCGAGCATCAGGTGGTTGCCGACGCCGACGCGCGTGAAGCTAGGCTCGCCGTCGTCGCCCGGCGCGACATCCACCAGCGTGAGGTCGGTCGTGCCGCCGCCGACGTCGCAGATCAGCACGCGGCGCGCGGCGGCAAACGACTCGCGCAGCGTGTCGCGCTGCCCGTACAGCCAGTCGTAGAACGCGGCCTGCGGCTCTTCCAGCAGCCGCAGCGCGGGCAGCTTCGCACGCCGCGCGGCTTCGACCGTCAGTGCGCGCGCGCCGTCGTCGAACGACGCGGGCACCGTCAGGATCACGTCCTGTTTCGCGAGCGGCGCATCGGGAAAACGTGCGTCCCACGCGTCACGCACATGCGCGAGATAGCTCGCGCTCGCGTCGACCGGCGACACCTTGTCGACGCCGTCGGCGGCGCCCCACGGCAGGATCGCCGCGAGCCGGTCGACCGACGCGTGCGACAGCCAGCTCTTCGCGCTCGTGACGAGCCGGCCCGGCACCTGCGCGCCGAGCGTGCGCGCGTAGCGGCCGATCACGGCCGGCGTCGCACCGGCCGCGCTCGCTTTCGCGTGGGCCGCCCACGGCAACCGCAGCGTGTCCGGCGGCAGTTCGCCCGCCGCCGGGTGATAGCGCACCGACGGCAGCAGCGGCTGTGCCGCCACCGCGCCGGGGCCGACCAGCTGCTCGACGTCGAACACGCGGATCGCGTCGGAACCGGCCTCGACGTATGCGACGACCGTATTGCTCGTGCCGAGGTCGATCCCGACCGTATAGCGCTTCATCGCGCTCAGGCGGCGCCGCGCACGTCGAACTCGACCTTCCAGCGCTCGTCTGTGCCGCTCGGGATCGCCTCGAGTTCGAGCGTGCCGGCTTCGGTCACGCGCGCATGCAGCTTCACGGGCACGACCTCGCCGACCGTGCGCCCTTCGGCGGGCAGCGTCGCCTGGATTTCTTCCAGCTCCTGCAGCTCTTCCGGCGACCAGTAGTCGAGCAGCGTGCCGACCTGGTCCTGACGGCGCACCGACGAACCGAAGAAGCGGAACTGCACCGGTTCGCCGACGACGAGGCCGAACTCCTGCGGCGGCAGCGCCGCATCCGAGCCCTCCTCCATCCCGAACGGCGCGACGCACAGCGCCTGCACCGGCGGTTCGAGCCCCGGCACGGCCGGCATCGCCGATTCGATCGCGACGTAGTACGCACGCGCCGTGCCGCCGCGAATGCGCACGCCACGGCCGCGCTTCACGTAGCCGTAGTACGCGGCGCCGCGCGCAACCGCGAGATCGAGATCCGCGCCTTCGAGCAGGCGCGCGGGCGGCGCACCTTCGGCGGCGAGCCAGCTGTTGAGCGTATCGAGCACGCGCTGCGTGAGCAGCGCCGACTTGAACACGCCGCCGTTGAACAGCACGGCGGTCGGATGCAGAAACGTCGCGCCCTGCGGCAGCGTGCGCTGCACGCCTTCGAGCGAGTCGAGCGCCGCGACCTGGCGGCCGAGGAACGCCGCGAGATGGCGCGTGATGCCCGCGTCCTGCGCATACGGCAGGCCGAGCTGCGTCAGGCCGACACGGGCGCGGCTCACCGGGCGCGCGGCTGCGTCGACTTGCGGGAAGAAGCCTTCGAGGATCGTCTGCGTGAGTTCCGCGCGCGTCAGCTCCGTGCGGATCGACCCGCCGATCAGCTTCGAGCCGCGGCTCGGCACGACGAGCGGCACCGCGTCGGTCGTCGGGTCGGACAGCAGCGTTTCCTTCGCGGAACGGCACGCGTACGTGAGCGCGCGCAGTTGCCACGGATCGGCCTGCGTGCCCTGCTGCGCGAGCTTGCGCGCGACGATATGCGCGAGCGCGAGGTCCATGTTGTCGCCGCCGAGCAGGATGTGCTCGCCGACGGCCACGCGATGCAGTTCGAGATTGCCGTCACGCTCGACCACCGCGATCAGCGACAGGTCGGTTGTGCCGCCGCCGACGTCGACGCACAGGATCAGGTCGCCGACCTGCACCTGCTTGCGCCAGCCGCCCTGGCTCTTCTGGATCCAGCTGTACAGCGCGGCCTGCGGCTCTTCGAGCAGCGTCATCCGCGAGTAGCCGGCGGCGCGGGCGGCCTCGGCCGTCAGTTCGCGCGCGGCCGGGTCGAACGACGCGGGAATCGTCACCGTCACGTCCTGGTCGGCGAACGGCGCGTCGGGATGCGTGTGGTCCCACGCTTCGCGCAGGTGCGTCAGGTAGCGGATCGAGCTTTCCAGCGGCGACACGCGCGACACTTCCGGCGGCGCATCGCTCGGCAGGATCGCCGCGCGGCGATCGACGCCCGGATGGCACAGCCAGCTCTTCGCGCTCGACACGAGGCGGATCGGCGTGCCGGCGCCGCGCGTGCGCGCCATTTCGCCGACCGCGAAGCCGCGCGAGGCCGTCCACGGCAGCGTCAGGTCGCCCTGCGTGAGTTCGCTTTCATGCGGCAGGTAGAGGAACGACGGCAGCAGGTCGCGCGACTCCAGCGCGCCGGGCGCGGTGAGCTGCGCGATCGGCAGCACCTGCTGCGTGATGGTTTCGCCGTCGCTCGCGGCGCTGTCGACGTACGACAGCGCGCAGTGGGTCGTACCGAGATCGATACCGATCGAATAGCGCGGATCGCTCACAGTTCCACCTCCGCCGGTGCGACGACCGAGGCGTCGTGGCTGCCCGTCAGCTTCGGCAGGCGCACGTCGGCGACACGCCAGCCGCGATGGCTGACGGTGCCCGTGAACGGCGCGGCGCCGACCACGTTGCCGGTCACGCGCACGGCCGTCGCGTCGAAACCGGCGGGCAGCGTCACGCGGCTGCCTTCGGCTTCGTCGCGCACCGGGACGATCGTGAAGTGTTCGCGCAGCGCGGCACGGCAGCCGTCGTGCACGAGGCGTGCGGCCGCGCCGATGTCGGCGTCCGCGTAGCCGGCGATGTCTTCCTCGACGAAGTCGATGAAGCGCGCATCGCGCTGCAGCAGGCCGAGCAGTTGCAGCGCAGCCTGCGGGCTCGCTTCGCGCAGCTCGGGCGCCGGCGCCTTCACGGGCGCGGCGGCAGGCGCCGGGGCCGGGGCCGGTG
>NZ_VWWH01000125.1:0-15769 GCF_011753045.1 Burkholderia sp. Ap-955 | reverse complement strand
GTCGCTGTCGATCGGCAGCGTGCCGATGTCGCCATGGCAGGCGCTCGCGTCGCTCGTGCCGCATGGCGGCGACGCGCTGTTCGCCGATATCGTCCGCACGCTGCGCCTGCCGCGCGCGCTCGCGGGCTTCGCGTGCGGCGCGTTGCTCGCGCTGGCCGGTGCACTGCTGCAGGTACTGTTGCGCAATCCGCTCGCGGAGCCGTACGTGCTCGGCGTGTCGGGTGGCGCGGCCGGCTTCGCGCTCGTCGCGATGATCGCGGGTGGCGCGTGGTGGCTCGTCGATGCGTCGGCTTTCGCCGGCTCGCTCGTGTCGGTCGCGCTCGTGCTCGGTCTCGCGCGCCGCGAGCTGTGGCGCGGAGAGTCGCGCGATGCGTCGCCGCGGTTGCTGCTCACGGGCGTCGTGATCGCGGCAGGGTGGGGCGCACTCGTCACGCTGCTGCTGTCGCTCGCGCCCGATGCACGGCTGCGCGGGATCATCTTCTGGCTGACCGGCGACCTGAACGGCGTGAGCGCGCCGTGGTTCGCGTGGGGGGCGCTGTTGGTGGCCGCCTGCGTCGCGCTGCCGGCCGCGCCGCAACTGAACGTGCTGCTGCGCGGCGACGCGACCGCGCTCGCGCTCGGCGTGCCCGTTGCGCGCCTGCGCGTGCGGATCTATCTCGTCGCGTCGCTGGCCGCCGCGGCCGCGGTGACGACGGCCGGCACGATCGGTTTCGTCGGCCTCGTCGTGCCGCACGCGCTGCGGCTCGCCTTCGGCAACGACCAGCGCATGCTGCTGCCGGCCGCGATGCTCGCGGGCGGCGGCGGCGTGATGGCGGCCGACCTGCTCGCACGCACCGTGATCTCGCCCGCGCAACTGCCGGTCGGCGTGATGACCGCGCTGATCGGCGTGCCGGTGTTCCTGTGGATGTTGTTGAGGAGGCCGATGCGATGACGGGGACCGCACTGCACGCCACGGCCGGCGACATGAACTACGCGGCCGTCGGCCTGACGCTGAAGGCCGGCGCGCGTACGCTGCTCGACGGCTTCACCCAGGTGTTTCGTCCCGGCGAGATCTGGTGTGTCGCCGGGCCGAACGGCGCGGGCAAGACGACGCTGCTCGCGACGCTCGCGGGGCTGCAGCCGCCGGCCGGCGGACACGTCGAGATCGACGGCCGGCCGCTTGCCGCATGGCCACCCGAGCAGCTCGCGCAGCGTCGCGCGCTGATGCCGCAGCAATTGCACGACGCATTCAGCGCGACCGTCTTCGACACGGTGCTGCTCAACCGCTTTCCGTATCTCGGCGGCTGGGGCTGGGAGCGCGACGGCGACCGCGCGGCCGCGCGTGATGCGCTGGCGACATTCGACCTGACCGCGCTCGCGTCGCGTGACGTGCTGTCGCTGTCGGGCGGCGAGCGGCAGCGCGTCGCGCTGGCCGCGACGCTGTGCCAGGACGCGCCGTCGATGCTGCTCGACGAGCCGCTCGCGCATCTCGACCTGCATCACCAGATCGATTGCCTGACCGCGCTGGCCGCATGGCTCGACGCGGGCCCGCGCACGGTGCTGTTCTCGTGCCATGATCTGAATCTCGCGCGGCGTTTCGCGACGCATGCGCTGTTGCTCGACAGCCGCGGCCACGCGTGGGCCGGCCCCGTGCACGACGTGCTGACGCCCGAGCGCGCGAGCGATGCGTTCGGTTATCCGCTCGTGCTGATCCGCGAGAATGGCCGCGATGCGCTGCTGCCGGCGTGGCCCGAGCGACAATGATCTTTCCTTTTCCGATGCGCGGCGCATACCGCGCCAACGATACGGCTTTTCGATGACGACCCCGACCCCCTTCCCGCCCGCGATCGCGCCGCTCGACGATGTGCTGCGCAAGCGCCTGCAGCACGTGATCGACCACAAGACCAAGCCGCCCGGCAGCCTCGGCCAGCTCGAGGCGATCGCGTTGCAGGTCGGCCTGATCCAGCACACCGAGCGGCCGGTCGTGCAGCGTCCCGTGATGATCGTATTTGCCGGCGATCACGGGATCGCCGCCGAGGGCGTGAGTCCTTATCCGCAAGCGGTGACCGCGCAGATGGTCGCGAACTTCCTCGCCGGCGGCGCGGCGATCAACGCGTTCTCCGGCGTCGCGCAGAGCACGCTCGAGATCGTCGATGCGGGTGTTGCGTCGCCGCTGCCGCTGTCCGACCGGCTGGTGTCGCTGCCGGTCGCGCGCGGGACGCGCAACTTCGCGGCGGAGCCGGCGATGACGCGCGACGAGGCGATGACGGCGCTCGCGGCCGGCGCGGCGCGCGTGCGCCTGCATGCGTCGCTCGGCACGAACGTGATCGGCTTCGGCGAGATGGGGATCGCGAACACGTCGTCGGCCGCGTGCCTGATGAGCCGCCTGCTCGGCGTGCCGATCGACGCGTGCGTCGGGCGTGGCACGGGCCTCGACGACCAGGGCCTCGCGCACAAGCGCGCGGTGCTCGGCCGTGCGCTCGTCAAGCACTCGCACGCGATTGCGCCGCTCGATGTGCTCGCAACGTTCGGCGGCTTCGAGATCGCGATGATGACGGGCGCATATCTCGCGGCCGCGAGCGAACGGATGACGATCCTCGTCGACGGCTTCATCGCGACGGCCGCGCTGCTGGTTGCCGAGCGCATCGCACCGGGCGTGCGCGACTACTGCGTGTTCTCGCATACCTCGCACGAGGCCGGGCACCGGCGCATGCTCGAGCATTTCGGCGCGAAGCCGCTGCTTGCGCTGGACCTGCGGCTCGGCGAAGGCACGGGCGCCGCGCTCGCGCTGCCGCTCGTGCGGGCGGCAGCCGCATTCCTCACGGAGATGGCGAGCTTCGAATCCGCCGGCGTCGACAATCGTGACGCCTGATCGCGCGCGCGGCGTGCAGGCCGAACTGCGTTACTTCTTCGTCGCGCTCGGCTATTTCACGCGCGTGCCCGTGCCGCGCTGGATCGGCTACGCGGCCGGCGATCTCGACCAGGCCGCGCGCTATTTCCCGCTCGTCGGCGCATGTGTCGGCGCGTGGGGGGCGCTCGTCTATCTCGCCGCGCTGCGCGCGCTGCCGCCGTCGATCGCGGTCGGGTTGTCGATGGCCGCGACGCTGCTCGCAACGGGCGCCTTCCACGAGGACGGCCTGGCCGACAGCTGCGATGCATTCGGCGGCGGCTACACGCGCGACGACGTGCTGCGCATCATGCACGACTCGCGGATCGGCACGTTCGGTGCGGTCGCGCTCGTGATCTCGCTCGGCGTGAAATGGCAGGCGCTTGCGTCCATGCTGCCGTTGCGTGCCGCGTGGACGATGATCGCCGCGCACGCGGCGAGCCGAGCGGCAGCGGTGAGCTTGCTGATGACGCTCGACTACGTGCGGCCCGAAGGCAAGGCGAAGCCGGTCGCGCAACGAATGGGTGCACGCGCGGCGTGCGTCGCGGCGCTGTTCGGATTGCCCTGGCTGTTCTGGCCCGACTGGCGCATGGGCGTCGCCGCATGCGTGGCGCTCGTGCTCGTGCGCGCGTGGGCCGCCCGCTATTTCGTGAAGCGGATCGGCGGCTATACGGGCGACTGTCTCGGCTTCACACAGCAACTGTGCGAACTGGCGATCTATCTCGTGGTGCTCGGATGGACGTCGTCCTGATCCGTCATCCGGCCGTCGGCGTCGAGTCGGGCATCTGCTACGGACGCACCGACGTGCCGCTCGCTGCATCTGCCGACGCCGGCGCGCAGGCCGTACGCGCGCATCTGTCGGCACTCCGCGCGCCGCTTCCCGAACAGGTCTGGACGAGCCCGCTAACGCGCTGCGCGTCGGTTGCCGAACGGCTCGCGCAGGCATGCGACGTGCCGCTGCGGCGAGATGCCGGCTGGCAGGAAATGGATTTTGGCGCGTGGGAAATGCGACGCTGGGACGATATCGATCGCGCGGCGCTCGATGCGTGGGCGGCGGATCTGATGCATGCGTGTGCACATGGCGGCGAAAGCGTTGCGCGGTTTGCCGCGCGGGTCGCGGGGCGGGTCGACGCAGTGGCGCAGTTCGATAGGCCGCAGTGGGTCGTCACGCATGCGGGCGTGATCCGTGCGTTTGCATCGCATGTATTGCGCGTGCCGCTCGATACATTGCTGACGCGACCCGTACCGACTGGGGGTGTCGTCTGGCTGCGCGCGGATGCTGCCACGCGAACGTGGGACGTGATGCACTGGGACGAATAGTCGCGCTGGCCACTGCGTGTGAACGATGCAGCGCGCGGTCAACTCGGCTCAGGCATCTGGCACGCGATGAACGCGCAAGTCGCCGGAAATCAGCGCGGCCGCCGCGCACGCGCGGCATCGAGATCCTTGCACAGCGCGGCCGCGCCTTGCGCGATCCGCGGCGACGGCCGTGTCAGCAGATCGCCGTCGATCGCGAACAGGTTGTTGCGTGCCACGGCCGTCAGTGCGGGCCACGTGCGCCAGCGCGCCAGGCTCGGCAGCGGTTCGTCGGAGCGCGTCGTACCCGCACTCGTCGTCACGATCGCCTCCGGATTCGCCGCGAGCACGGCCTCGTCGGTGACGGTCGGCACGAGCGGCTTGAGCGATGCGAACACGTTGCGGCCGCCGCACAGCTCGATCACGTCGTTGATCAGGTGCGCACCATTGAGCGTCATCAACGGCCGATCCCACACCTGGAAGAACATCGTGACAGGCGCTTGCGCCGAGTAACGCGCGCGCAGCGCCGCGATGTCGCGCGTATAGGCGGCCGCGGCCGCATCGGCAGCCGGTTGCGTGCCGAGCAGCGTGCCGAGCCGGCGCAGCGACGACGAGACGTCGTCGAGATGCTTCGGTTCGCTGAAGAACAGCGGGATGTGCAGCGCGCGCAGCGCATCGGTCTGCCGCTCGGCGTTGCCGTGCCGCCAGACGACGATCAGGTCGGGCTTCAGCGCGGCGATTCGCTCGAGATCGAGCGCCTTGTTGTCGCCGACGCGCGGTATCGCTTGCGCGGCGGGGGGGTAGTCGCTGTACGTAACGGTGCCGACGAGCTTCGCTCCGCCGCCGGCTGCGTACACGAGTTCGGTTGCGTGCGGCGCGAGACTGATCACGCGCTGAGCGGGCGCCGGCAGCGTGACGGTATTGCCGGCGTCGTCGCGTGTCGTGACATCGGCGTGGACGAGTGGCGCGTAAGCGAGCGCGACCAGTAGCGCGACGGGCGCGCGCCGGCGAAACATGGACGGATTCATGCGGATTCCCGTTGCAGCGTCGGTACGCAGTGAGCGAGCGCGTCGCCGAGGCGCTGCCATTCCGCTTCACTCCCCGGCAGACCGATGCGTACGCTCGACGGTATCGGGAAGTGCCGTGTCCAGACCCCGCGTGCCGCGAGTGCCGCATGCAGTGCCGCGGCGCGCGGATCGTCGGTCCAGCTGAAGAGCGGCGTCGCGCGAACCGCGAAGCCATGCGCGCGCAGCAAGGCGGCCAGCCGCTCGCCGTCGGCCGCGAGCCGTTCGCGGGCGGCGGCCTGCCATGCGCGGTCGGCGAACGCCGCGGCGACCGCGTGGCGGGCGGGGCCGCTAACCGTCCATGCGCCGAGCAGGTCGCGCAGCGCGACGATCCGGTCAGGACATGCGAGCACGAAGCCTGCGCGGATGCCGGCGAGCCCGAAGAACTTGCCGACCGAACGCAGCACGATGAGCCCGGGACGATCGACGTGCGGCGCGAGCGACCGCGTCGCGCCCGTATCGGCGAATGCCTCGTCGACGATCAGCGTGCCGCCGCGCGCGGCCAGTTGCGCGTGCCAATCGAGCAGGCGCTCGGCCGGCACGAACTCGGCGGTCGGATTGTTCGGATTCCCGATGATGACGTGACGCAGCGTCGCAGGCAGCGTATCCGCGTCGATGTCGAGCGCGACGACGCGATGGCCGTGGCGCGCGAAGGCGGGCGCGTATTCGCCGTACGCGAGCGCCGCGACGCCGGCGTCGCCGGTCGGCAGCAACGCGGGCAATGCGCGGATGGCCGCCTGGCTGCCGGCAACCGGCAGCACGTGTGCGGAATCGGGCGCGTGGTAGTACTGCGCGGCGCAGGCCGCGAGGCCGTCGCCGTCGTCGGGCAGCCGGCGCCATGCATCGGCCGGGACGGGCGGGACCGGATAGCCGACCGGGTTGATGCCGGTCGACAGGTCGAGCCACGTGTCGTACGGAATGCCGTGGCGGCGCGCGGCTTCATGCAGGTTGCCGCCGTGAGCGATGCGGGTGTCAGACATGATGGGTGGCCATGGCGAGTGCGCCGCTCGCGACCAGCAGCGCGAGCCACAGGGCAAGCGTGCGCGTGACGAGCGACAGCGCGGCGACGATGTGGACGGCGGTCGCCGTGGCGCCGGTGCCGAGCGCGGGACGGTCCTCGATCTCGCCGTGATAGACGGCGGGGCCGCCGAGCTGCACGTTCAGGCTGCCGGCGCCGGCCGCCATCACCGGGCCCGCGTTCGGGCTGTCCCAGTGGCGCGCCTGCGTGCGCCAGCAGCGCCATGCGGCGGCCGTGTCGCCCAGTAGTGCGTAGCTCGCGGCCGTGAGGCGCGCGGGAATCCAGTTCAGCGCGTCGTCGAGGCGCGCGGCGGCCCAGCCGAAGGTCAGGAAGCGCGGCGTGCGGTAGCCCCACATCGCGTCGAGCGTGTTCGCGAGCCGGAACAGCAGCGCGCCGGGGCCGCCTGCGACGACGAACCAGAACAGCGCGCCGAAGATCGCGTCGTTGCCGTTCTCGAGCGCGGATTCGACGGCCGCGCGCGACAGCGCGCCTTCGTCCGCGTCGCTCGTGTCGCGCGACACGATGCGCGCGGTCAGCGTGCGGGCGGCGCCGAGGTCATGCCGCAGCAAGGCGGCAGCGATCGGTGCGACGTGGTCGGCGAGGCTTTTCGCGCCGAGCGCGAACCACAGCAGCGCGATATGCAGTGCGGCCGCGAGCGGCCACGGCAGCACGGTCGTGAGCCACGCGGCGATGGCGACCGGCGGCACGACCGCCGCGACCCACGCGGCGACGCCGACCACGCGGCCGCGCCGGCCCGTGTTCAGCGCGCCTTCGATGCGCGCGGCGAGGCGGCCGAACGCGACGAGCGGGTGCCAGCCGGCCGGTTCGCCGATCGCGCGGTCGATGATCGCGGCCGCGACCGCGAACATCGCGACGACGGGCAGCGACAGCATCAGCATGACGGCGCTCCCGTCTTGAGGTCGAGCGGCAGCCCGGCGACGAGCAGCGTGACTCGCGTCGCGAGCGCGGCGACGCGCTGGTTCAGGCGCCCGAGTTCGTCGACGTAGCGGCGCGTGACCGACCCGAGCGGCACGACGCCGAGCCCGATTTCGTTGCTGACGACGATCACTTTCGCGCGTGCGCCGCGCAACGCGTGCTCGAGCCGGTCGACCTGCGCCGCGTACTGCGCGTCGTCGAGCGGTTCACCTTCGGCGGGACACAGCAGGTTCGTGAGCCACAGCGTCAGGCAGTCGACGAGCAGGCACGCGTGCGGATCGTCGAGCCGCGCGAGCGTGCCGGCGAGATCGACGGGCGCGTCGGCGAAACCCCAGTCGGCCGGCCGGCGCGCGCGATGGTGCGCGATGCGCTGCGCGAATTCGGCATCGGCGGCGGTCGCGGTCGCGATGTAGGTGACGGGGAGGCCGCTGTCGGCGGCGAGCCGCTCGGCATGCGCGCTCTTGCCCGAGCGCGCGCCGCCGAGGACGAAGGTGAGGTCGTGCGGAATCATCGCGTGATTGTAACGGCGCGGGCAGGGCGGCGCGGGGGATAATGCGGCCTTTGCTTCGCGACGACCTTTACACGATGAATGCACCCGAGCCGCGGCCGCGCGGCACGCTGATGATCCAGGGCACGACGTCCGACGCGGGCAAGAGCACGCTGGTTGCCGGCCTGTGCCGGCTGGCGCGCCGCGCCGGCGCGCGCGTTGCGCCGTTCAAGCCGCAGAACATGGCACTCAACAGCGCGGTGACGGCCGACGGCGGCGAGATCGGCCGCGCGCAGGCGCTGCAGGCCTTGGCCGCGGGCGTCGCGCCGCATACGGATTTCAACCCCGTGCTGCTGAAGCCGACGAGCGATCGCGGCGCGCAAGTGATCATCCACGGCAAGGCACGCATGAACCTCAATGCGCGTGCGTATCACGACTACAAGCCGGTCGCGTTCGATGCCGTGCTCGAGTCGTACGCGCGCCTGCGTGCCGGCTACGACACGGTGATCGTCGAGGGGGCAGGCAGCCCGGCCGAGATCAACCTGCGCGACGGCGACATCGCGAACATGGGATTTGCCGAACGCGTCGACTGCCCGGTCGTGCTCGTCGCCGATATCGACCGCGGCGGCGTGTTCGCGCATCTGGTCGGCACGCTCGCGTGCCTGTCGGACAGCGAGCGCGCGCGCGTGCGCGGCTTCGTGATCAACCGCTTCCGCGGCGATTTCAAGCTGCTCGAACCGGGGCTCGACTGGCTGCGCGCGCAGACGGGCAAGCCCGTGTTCGGCGTGCTGCCGTACCTGCACGGGCTGCTGCTCGACGCCGAGGACATGCTGCCCGCACAGGCGCGCAGCGCCGCCGCACGGGGCGACGCCGGCGTGCTGCGCGTGGTCGTGCCGGCGTTGCCGCGCATCAGCAACCACACCGATTTCGATCCGCTGCGTGCACATCCGCAGGTCGAATTCACGTACTGGAAGAGCGGCCCTGTGCCGGACGCCGACCTGTTGATCCTGCCCGGTTCGAAGAGCGTGCAGCGCGATCTCGCGTGGCTGCGCGACGCGGGCTGGGACACGCTGATCCGTCGCCACCTGCGCTACGGCGGCAAGGTGATCGGCATCTGCGGCGGGATGCAGATGCTCGGCCGCACGCTCGACGATCCGCTCGGCCTCGAAGGCGCGCCCGGCAGCGTGCCGGGGCTCGGGCTGCTTGATTTCGCCACGACGCTGCAGCCCGACAAGACGCTGACGAACGTGACAGGGCATCTCGCGCTGCCGGGCGGGGCCGCGGTGCACGGCTACGAGATCCATATGGGCGACACGCACGGGCCCGCGCTCGCGTCGCCCGCGCTGGCGCTGGCAGCCGACGCCGCGCAGGACGGCACACGCCTCGACGGCGCAGTGTCCGACGACGGCCAGATCCTCGCGACCTACGTGCACGGGCTGTTCGACTCGCCCGACGCCTGCACGGCGCTGCTCGCGTGGGCCGGGCTCGACGGCGCGGAGCGCATCGACTATCCGGCGCTACGCGAGGCATCGCTCGAACGGCTGGCCGACACGTTCGCCAACCATCTCGACCTCGACGCGCTGTACGCCGAATTTCGTTGACGCGGGTTGGGCCGTGCTCGCTTTTTCCGCCGGATCGCGTACAACACAGAAGGGCGGAGGTCCGCCTGGAGGAGTGCGACGATGAAGGCTCGATGGTGGTGGAGCGTGCTGCTCGCGGCGCTGCTTGGCGCGTCGGCGGTTGCGCACGCGTGCGATTCGTACACACCGGGCGGCAGCCAGTCCGGTTCCGGCGACGCCACACAAGGCAAGAGCGGTTACTGAAGCAGGTTGCGGGGGCATGATCGGTCATGCCCCTTTTTACGTCCCGATTAACTCCATATGGGAATTAGTTAAAGCGAATTGGCGCGTTTATCGGCCGAATTGATTCGAATAGAGTGCAATCCATTCACCCCACTCACGAAGGAATTCGCCATGAACCCCAATCGCCTCAACGATTTCGCCGCGACCCTGCTGCGCGTCGCGCTCGGCGTGCTGTACCTCGCGCACGTCGCGCAGAAAGTGTTCATCTTCACGCTGCCCGGCACCGCGCAGTTCTTTGTGTCGATCGGCCTGCCGGGCTGGCTCGCGTACCTGACGACGTTCGTCGAACTGGCCGGCGGCCTGGCGCTGCTCGCGGGCTTCCGTGTGCGCGTCGCCGCGCTCGTGCTGCTGCCGTTCATGCTCGGCGCGACCGCCGCGCATCTGCCGAACGGCTGGGGTTTCGCGTCGCCGCACGGCGGCTGGGAATATCCGGCGTTCTGGGCCGTCACGCTCGCCGTGCAGGCGCTGCTGGGCGGCGGCGCGTTCGCGCTCGGCGCACGGGAAGCCGCGGTTCAGCGTGTGTAAGGGGTAAGTAAGCGTACCCGGGGCGGCGCAACCCGTTCCGGTGACACCCCGTTTGCCGATATCATCGCTCCCTGTATCCGCAATCGAGCGGCGCCTGCCATGCGGCGGGCGCCGCGCGGCTTTTTCGGGGGAATTCATGACGGTGATCGTGGTGGCGAATCCGAAGGGCGGCGTGGGGAAGAGCACGCTGTCCACCAATCTTGCCGGCTTTTTCGCGGCGCAGGGCGCGTGGGTCGCGCTCGCCGACCTGGACCGGCAGCAGTCCGCGCATGCGTGGCTCGACCTGCGGCCGGCCGGATTGCCGCCGATCGAGGCATGGGAACTCGACCCGGATGCGCCGACGAAGCCGCCGCGCGGCCTCGAATATGCGGTGATCGATACGCCGGCCGGCCTGCATGGCAACCGGCTCAACGTCGCGCTGCAACTGGCCGACAAGGTGATCGTGCCGCTGCAGCCATCGATGTTCGATATCCTGGCCACGCAGCAGTTTCTGGAGCGCCTCGCCGGCGAGAAGGCCGTGCGCAAGGGCAGCGTCGAGGTCGGGATCGTCGGGATGCGGGTCGATGTGCGCACGCGCTCGTCCGACCAGCTTCACAGGTTCGTCGAAGGGCTCGGCCTGCCGGTGCTCGGCTACGTGCGCGACACACAGAACTACGTGCAGATCGCCGCGCACGGCCTGACGCTGTGGGACGTCGCGAAGAGCCGCGTCGAGAAGGATCTCGAACAGTGGCGGCCGATCGTCGAATGGGCCGAACGCCGGGCGCCGAAGGCAGCGAAGACGGAGAAGGCCGCCAAGGCGTCCTGATCGCGCGGCCGCCGGGCCGGTGCGCGATGAAATGAGAAAGGGCCGGATGCCGTCGAGTACGGCATCCGGCCCTTCGACCACCAGCGGCACCGCCGCTCCCGCGCGCCACGGCACGCGGGCAGATGGTCAGGTCCAGTTCTGCGTCGGCACGTGATCGCGGTGGCCCTTGATCTTGTTGCCGTCGTCGATGAACACGAGCTTCGGCTTCCAGCCGGCCTGCAGCTCGGCTTCGTCGACCATCGCGAAAGCCGCGATGATCACGAGGTCGCCGAGTTGCGCGCGACGCGCGGCCGAGCCGTTCAGCGAGATCATCCCGCTGCCGCGCTCACCCTTGATCGCGTAAGTCGAGAAGCGCTCGCCGTTGTTGATGTTCCAGATGTCGATCCGTTCGTTCTCGATGATGCCCGAGGCGTCGAGCAGGTCTTCGTCGATCGCGCACGAGCCTTCGTAGTGCAGCTCGCAGTGCGTGACGGCCGCACGGTGGATCTTCGATTTGAGCATGTGGCGCTGCATGGTGTCTCCGTGATGCGTGAGAGGCGCGGGCGGGGCGGCCCGTCAGATTTCCAGGTTGTCGATGAGGCGCGTCGCGCCGAGCTTCGCGGCGGCGACGACGACGAGCGGTTCGCCGGCTTCGAGCTGGGCCGCGTCCGGCGCGATCAGGTTCGCGCGGCGGCGGATCGAGATGTAGTCGGGCGCCCAGCCGCGGCCGGCCAGATGCGTGCGGGCCAGTTCCTCGAGCTTGCCGAGGTCGCGCTCGCCGCCGAGCACGCTTTCGCGGATGCGCTGCAGCGTCTTCGCGAGTTCCGGCGCTTCGCTGCGCTCGTCGGCCGATAGGTAGCGATTGCGCGACGACAGTGCGAGGCCGTCCTCGTCGCGCACGGTTTCGGCGGCGATGATGTCGACCGGCAGCGCGAGCTGCTGGCACATGCGGCGCACGATCATCAGCTGCTGGTAGTCCTTCTTGCCGAACACCGCGACGCGCGGCTGCACGCAGGCCATCAGCTTCGCCACGACCGTGCACACGCCGGTGAAGAAGCCGGGCCGGAATTCCCCTTCGAGGATCCCGCCGAGATCGTCCGGCGGCAGCACGCGGTATTCCTGCGGTTCCGGGTACATGTCGCGCTCGGTCGGCGCGAACAGCACGTACACGTTTTCCTTCTGCAGCTTCTCGATATCGTCCTGGAGCGTGCGCGGATACTTGTCGAAATCCTCGTTCGGGCCGAACTGCAGCCGGTTGACGAAGATGCTCGCCACGACCGGGTCGCCGTGCTGGCGCGCGAGGCGCATCAGCGACAGGTGCCCTTCGTGCAGGTTGCCCATCGTCGGCACGAACGCCGTGCGGTTCTGTCCGCGCAGCTGGTCGCGCAGTTCATGGATCGAGCTGATGACTTTCATGATCGGGTAGCGGGTTCCTCGCGCTGGCGCGCGTTGGCGCCGCAGCAGCGGCGTCGGGGTCGAAGCGGAGAACGCCGGCGCGCGGGCGGCGCATCGGGCGTCGGCGGATTGTAGAGGATTTGGCCGCCAAACGCATCGAAAAGAGAACGATCGTTCACTTTTTAATCGGGCGTGCCGGCAACCGCTCGCGCGGCCGCGCCGGGCTGCGGCGTAGCGGCGAGCGTGCCGAGAGGAATCGGGAGAACGGGAAGGGCGGGCGCGGGTGTTACGCCGGCAGGTACGCGAGACGCACGTAGATCGGCGCGAACGGCTCGGCCTGCGTGATTTCGAGGAGCGACTCGCGCGCGAGTTCGAGCATCGCGATGAAATTCACGACGACCACCGGCACGCCGCGCGACGTGTCGAACAGCTCGGCGAACTCCATGAAGCGCGCGTTCTGCAGCCGGCGCAGGATCAGGCTCATGTGTTCGCGCACCGACAGCTCCTCGCGCGAGATCTTGTGGTGCTGGACGAGCTTCGCGCGCTTGAGCACGTCGGCCCATGCGGCGCGCAGGTCGTCCGAATTCACGTCGGGGAAGCGCGGCGTGACGCTCTGCTCGATGTAGACCTCGGCGCGCAGGAAGTCGCGGCCGAGCTGCGGCAGCTGGTCGAGCCGCTGCGCGGCGAGCTTCATCTGCTCGTATTCCAGCAGGCGGCGCACGAGTTCGGCGCGCGGATCCTCGGCTTCCTCGCCGGTGTCGGCCTTCTTGACCGGCAGCAGCATCCGCGACTTGATCTCGATCAGCATCGCGGCCATCAGCAGGTACTCGGCCGCCAGCTCGAGGTTCGACGTGCGGATCTGGTCGACGTAGCCCAGGTATTGCGCGGTGACCTGCGCCATCGGGATGTCGAGCACGTTGAAGTTCTGCTTGCGGATCAGGTAGAGCAGCAGGTCGAGCGGGCCTTCGAAGGTCTCGAGGAAGACCTCGAGCGCATCGGGCGGGATGTAGAGATCCTGCGGCAGCTTGAATAGCGGCTCGCCGTACAGGCGAGCGAATGCCGCGACGCCGTCGACCGTGTCGGGCGTCGAATCGGCGCCCGCGGGCGCGGCGATCGCGTCGTCCTGCCGGGCGGCGCTGGCCTCGTCGGCGGCGCTCACGTCGTCAGAAGTTCTGGTAGTAGACGTACGACGTTTGCTTCACGCGCGACTCCTGCTGCTCGGCGCGTTCTTCGAGGTCGATCGGCTGCTTGTCCCACAGCAGGGAGCGGCCCTTGCGCTGCTCTTCCTCGAGCGTCGGCTTCTGCTGCTTGAGCTGGTTCAGGAACTGCGTGACGTCGGACTGGTACGGCATGGCTGGATCTTCCGTTTCGGGCGGCGCACGATGCGCCGGATTCTCGATGGCGGGATTTTACCGCATCGCGGGGAACAGCCGGCGTCAATCGCACGTCGAAACCGCGGGCCGGTACCGGCGGACATCGTGCGGCGGCCCTTCCGGTGCCTTGGCACTCTTTCACAATCGTTTGGCGGTGACGTCGGCGCCCTGTGGTCAAATACAGGGTTTTCCACGAAACCGTAACACTCCGAGACGGCGAGGTCATATTTGGCGGGGCAGTCGAACCAGCAAGCACACACGGCGCATGACGCGAGCCCGCGCGCGGCGCGCGAGCGCGCCGGCGCCGCGGCCCGCGTCGCGCGGGCGGCCCTCGCGGGTTGCCTGGCCGCGTGCTTCGCGCTGCCGGCCCACGCGAAGTACGACGTCGACATCGACGCGCCGCGTTCGATCCGCAAGCTCCTGAAGACGCATCTCGATATCGCCCGCTTCGCGAAGCGCGACGACATCAGCGACGACCAGTTCGACTTCCTCGTGACCGCCACGCCGCAGCAGGTGCGCGACCTGACCGCGACGGCCGGCTATTTCTCGCCGGTCGTGCGCACCGACGTGCGCACGCGCGACGGCAAGCGCGACGTGCGCATCGCGGTCGATCCGGGGAAGCAGACGATCGTGTCGAGCGTCGACCTGACCTTCAAGGGGCCCATCGACACCGAGGATCCGAAGCAGGAAGCCGCGACCCGTTTCGCGTTCTCGCTGAAGCCGGGCGATCCGTTCACACAGTCCGACTGGGACGGCGCGAAGGGCGCGGCGCTCAGGCAGCTGCAGTCGCACCGCTATCTCGGCGGGAAGATCGCGTCGTCCGAAGCGCGCATCGACCCGCGCACGCAGCGCGCGATGCTCGCGGTCACGTTCGAAAGCGGCCCGACGTTCACGATCGGCAAGGTCGACGTCGACGGCGTGCGGCGCTATCCGGAAAAGATCGTCACGAACGTCAATCCGCTGTCGGAAGGCGAGATCTACGACGTGCGGCGGATCACCGAACTGCAGCGGCAGTTGCAGAACACACCGTATTACGCGAGCGTCGCGATCGACGTCGGCGACGATACGGCGAAGCCCGAGCGCACGCCCGTGCACGTGAAGGTCAGCGAGTTCCCGTACAACAACATCCGCGGCGGCGTCGGCTTTGCCACCGATACCGGGCCGCACGTGCAGGGCTCCTATACGTATCTCGACACGTTCGGTGCCGCGTGGCCGCTGACCGTGTCGGGCCGGCTCGACCAGATCCAGCAATACGGGCAGGTCCAGCTGTCGATGCCGCCGGGCGAGAAGGGCTGGACCAACAGCGTGCTCGCGTCGTACACGAACACCAACGTGTCGGACACGCGCATCTATAGCGCGCGGGTCGGCGTGCAGCGCACGCGCACCGGCCAGTTCATCGACTATTCGTATTCGCTGATGTACTACCAGGACCGGCTCGACCAGAACGGCGCGGGTCCGACCACGAGCCGCGCGCTCGTGCCGCAATGGGCGTGGACGCGCCGCAATGTCGACGATCCGCTGTTTCCGCGTTCGGGGAACCTGATCCACGCGGAGGCCGGCTTCGCGGTCAAGGGTGTGCTGACCGACCAGTCCTTCATCCGCGGCTACGCGCGCGGCCAGCAGTACCTGCCGATCGGCAAGCGCGACCTGTTCGTGTTCCGCGCGGAGCTCGGCGGCGTGTTCACGAGCGGCAGCTCGACCGGCGTGCCGGCGTCGCTGCTGTTCCGCGCGGGCGGCTCGAACTCGGTGCGCGGCTACGGCTACCAGAGCATCGGTAACAGCGTCGACGGTTCCGTGCTGCCGACCAAGTACCTGATGACGGGCACCGCCGAATACCAGCACTGGTTCAACCGCGACTGGGGCGCGGCGACGTTCTTCGACATCGGCACCGCCACCGATGCGTGGGGCGAGCGCGTGTTCTACCCGGGTGTCGGCATCGGCGCGCGCTGGCGCAGCCCCGTCGGCCCGATCAACGTCGACGTCGCGTACGGGTTGCGCAACCATAGCGTGCGCCCGTACCTGACGCTCGGCATCGCTTTCTGACCGTACCGCTTCACCGACGACGAACCGCATGACGAAGGACCCGAACGACACGCCGCCGCCTCACGATCCGGACTCGCCCGACGGCGCGCCCGACGCGCCGCCGCGCGCGCCGCGCCGCGG
>NZ_VWWH01000124.1:0-15814 GCF_011753045.1 Burkholderia sp. Ap-955 | reverse complement strand
GCGTTGATGCGCGCCAGCAGTTCGAAATGATTGACCGGTTTGACCATGTAGTCGTCGGCCCCCGCATTGATCGCGGAGAAGATCTCGTGTTCCTCGGCACGGATCGTCAGGAACAGGATCGGCAGCGGCTTCGTGGCGCTCGACGTGCGTCATCGCCGCACCGAACAGCACCAGGCGATAGCCGACCGCGTAGATCGGGATGATCCGCAGGTTCTTGTCGTGATCGAGCTGCAGCTTCGAACGGATACGCGAGATATGGGTGTCGAGCGTGCGCGACGACACGCCGAGTTCACGGCCCCACACGGCTTCCTGGATTGCCTGCCGCGGCACGATCTTGTTCATGTTGTCGAGCAGGAATTCGACGACGTCGAATTCACGCGGCGTGACATCAATGATCTTGTTGTCGATTTCGATCGTGCGGCGCACGAAGTTGATTTTTATGTTGTCGATGTACAGGTATTTGCAATCCATGGTGGCCCTCGCATGTCCTTAAAGGAGTGTTGCGGGTCCTCTGCTGCAACTTCCGGGCCAGGGAGAGGATCGTCGGGGATCGACAGGGTGCGGCACCCGTGCAGGCGGCGCGGCAGCCTTGAATTTAAAAGAATTTTTAACGGGAGGCGCGGGGCGGAGAGAAAAGGGGGCGAGACAACCGTGAAGGATTGTTACGTAGCATCGGCGGGCGACGTTACGGGCGTTACGTCCGACGTAACGTGTGGGGCGCGGCGGGGAGACGGAGCCGGCGGAGCGTCGTTGCGGCCGAATGGCGAACCCGACATCGAACCGTACATGGGTCGATTGATTGTCTATACGAATCAATGTGTTATAGGTGATTTCTTGCCGACATCGAACCCTGCATTGCCAGCCTCCTGAATAAAAAACGCCGGCCGCAAGGCGTTTCCGCCCCGCGGCCGGCGTTCCGGCCCATCCTCAAGCCTTCGCGCTATCCGCCGAATCGAACGGCAGCACGTAATGCCGCTTGCCCGTCGCCGCGAAGATCGCGTTCGCGACCGCCGGCCCGATCGGCGCGACGCCCGGCTCGCCGACCCCGGTCGGGGCTTCGGCCGACGGCACGATATGCACTTCGACCTTCGGCATTTCGGCCATCCGCAGCACGTGGTAGCCGTCGAAGTTGCGCTGCTCGACCTGGCCGTCCTTCAGCGTGATCGCGCTGTGCATCGCCGCGCCGAGCCCGAAGCCGATGCCGCCCTCCATCTGCGCGGCGACGATGTCGGGATTGATCGCGATCCCGCAATCGACCGCGCACACCACGCGCTCGACCTTCACCTTGCCGTCCGCGTCGACCGACACCTCGGCGACCTGCGCGACGTAGCTCTTGAACGCCTCGGCGACCGCGATCCCGCGCCCGCGGCCCTTCGGCAGCGGCTTGGCCGGATCCCAGCCGGCCTTCTGCGCGGCCAGGTCCAGCACCGCGCGCATGCGCGGCTCCTTCGCGAGCAGGTCGCGGCGGAACGCGTACGGATCCTTGCCCGCCGTGTGCGCGGCTTCGTCGATGAATGCTTCGACCGCGTACGCCGTGTGCGAGCTGCCGACCACGCGCCACCACAGCACGGGCAGGCCGACCTTGGTGGTGGTGAGCTCGACCGACACGTTCGGCACCGCGTACGGCAGGTTCGCCGCGCCCTCGACCGAGGTGGCGTCGACGCCGTTCTTCACCATGAACGCCTCGAACGGCGTGCCGGCGAGGATCGACTGGCCGACGATCCGGTGGCGCCAGCCGACCAGCTTGCCGTCCGCGGTCAGTCCCGCGTCGAGCTTGTGGAAGTACATCGGCCGGTAGAAGCCGCCCTGGATGTCGTCCTCGCGCGTCCACTGCAGCTTGACGGGCTTGCCGTCCGCGCCGAGCGCCTTGGCGATCGACACGGCCTCGACCACGTAGTCCGACCACGCGTTCGCGCGCCGGCCGAAGCTGCCGCCCGCGTACAGCGTGTGGATCTGTACCTGCTCGGGCTTCAGGCCGGCCGTCCGGGCCGCGTTGGCCTGGTCGACCGTCTGGAACTGGTCGCCGGCCCAGATTTCGCAGCTGTTCGCCGTCAGCTTGACGACCGCGTCGAGCGGCTCCATCGGCGCATGCGCGAGATACGGGAATTCGTACGTCGCGCTGATCTTGCGCGCGGCACCCGTGATCGCCGCATCGGCATCGCCGTCCTTGCGCGCCGACGTGCCCGGCTTGTCGGCGAGCTGCCGGTATTCGCGCATGATCTCGTCCGAGCCGCGCTTTTCGGCGTTCGTTTCGTCCCATTCGATCTTCAGCGCGTCGCGGCCCTGCTTCGCGGCCCAGAAGCCGGTGCCGACGACGGCGACGCCACCCGGCACCTGCACGACCGACACGACGCCCGGCACGGCCTTGGCCGCCGTCGCGTCGAACGACTTCACCTTCGCGCCGAAGCGGGGCGGGCGCTGCAGCAGCGCGACGCGCATGCCGGGGACGGTGGTATCGAGCGTGAAATGCGCGGTGCCGTTCGATTTGGCCGACGCGTCGACGCGCGGAATGGGGTGACCGATCAGCTTGAAATCGGCCGGCTGCTTCAGCGTGACCTTGTCCGGCACCGGCAGCTTCGACGCATCGGCGACGAGCGTGCCGTACGCGGCCGTCTTGCCGCTCTTCGCATGCGTGACGACGCCATTGGCGGTCGTCAGCTCGCTCGCGGGCACCTTCCAGCGGGCCGCCGCGGCCGATACCAGCATCGCGCGGGCCTTGCCGCCGGCTTCGCGCAGTTGCTGCCACGAGTTCGCCATGGCCGAGCTGCCGCCCGTCCCCTGCATCGTGCCGAACGCGAGGTTCGCATAGCGTTTCGCATCGGCGGGCGCGCTTTCGACGCGCACGTGCGACCAGTCGGCGTCGAGCTCCTCGGCGACGATCGTCGCGATGCCCGTATACGCGCCCTGGCCCATTTCGACGTGCTTCGCGATGACGGTGACGGTGCCGTCGGGCGTGATGCGCAGGAATGCATTCGGCGCGAAACCGGCGGCGGGCGCGGTCGCGGCGAGCGCGCGGCGGCCGAAGCCGCTGAAGTCGAAGCCGATCGTCAGGCTGACGGCGGCCGCGGCGCCCGCGGCCTTCAGGAACGTGCGGCGCGACGGACGCACCGACCCGGTGTTGTCGAGTTCGATCGTCATGGTCAGGCTCCCAGCGTCGCGGCCGCGTCGTGGATCGCCGCCCGGATGCGGGCATAGGTCGCACAGCGGCACAGGTTGCCGTTCATCGCGGCGTCGATGTCCGCGTCGGTCGGCTTCGGGTTCTGTTCGAGCAGCGCGGTGGCCGACATGATCTGGCCCGACTGGCAGTAGCCGCACTGCGGCACCTGCAGCTTGACCCAGGCGGCCTGCACGGCATGGGCGGGCTTGCTCTGCAGGCCTTCGATCGTCGTGACGTGCTTGCCCGCGATGCCGGCGAGCGGCAGCACGCACGAGCGGACGGCCTGGCCTTCGAGATGCACGGTGCACGCGCCGCACTGCGCCATGCCGCAGCCGAACTTCGTGCCGGTCAGTCCCGCGTGTTCGCGAATCGCCCAGAGGACGGGCATCGACGGATCGGCGTCGAGCGTGACGTTCTTGCCGTTCAGGACAAAGGAGGTAGGCATTGTGATTGTCTCCGTGGGGAAAACCCGGCATGCGCCCGGTCAGCGGGCAGTGTGCGCGAGCGGCCGGTATTTGCGTCTACCCAATCCTGCAAATTTATTGAACAATCCTGCAAATCCCCGGCAGGCGGCGGGTGGTTTCGCTATGCTCCCGCGACATGAGGAAATTGATCGAGGAAGCGTCATGGACATGACCGATATCGTGGCGTCGCGCGAATCCGGGCAGCGCGAGCTGGCGACGCTGATCAGCCGTTTCGCGCCCGCGGACGGCTCGCATTCAACGGCTGTGCCGGGTTTGATGCTGCACCGGCACACGCGGCCGGTCGATCTCGGCTGCGGTGTGTCGCGGGCCGCGCTCGTGATCGCCGCGCAGGGCTCGAAGCGCGTGATCGTGGCCGGCCAGGCTTACGAGTACGACGCGCAGAATTGCCTGATTACCTCCATCGACTTGCCGATCCTGTCGCGCGTGACGTGCGCGTCGCCGGACGCGCCGTACCTGTGCCTGTCGCTGACGCTCGATCCGCAGCGCATCGTCGAGCTCGCGGCCGAGATGCGGCTGCCCGAACCCGACGCGGGCCCCGAAGGCGAGGGGATCGCACTCGCCGAGCTGACGCCGCCGCTGCTCGATGCCGCGCTGCGGCTGATGCGGCTGCTCGATACGCCGGCCGACATTGCGGTCGTCGCGCCGCTGATCGAAAAGGAATTGCTGTACCGGCTGATGACGAGCGGGCAGGGCACGCGGCTGCGGCACATGGCGATCGCGGGCAGCCAGACGCACCGGATCGCACGCGCGATCGAATGGATCCGCGATCACTTCGCCGAGCCGATGCGCGTCGAGTCGCTCGCGCAGGCGGTCAACATGAGCGTGTCGTCGCTGCACCATCATTTCAAGCACGTGACGACGCTGAGCCCGCTGCAGTACCAGAAGCAGTTGCGGCTGCACGAGGCGCGACGGCTGCTGCTGCGGCAGGGCGGCGACGTCGGGTCGGTGGCCGCCGTCGTCGGCTACGAAAGCGCGTCGCAGTTCAGCCGCGAATACAGCCGGCTGTTCGGCGCGCCGCCGATGCGCGACGTCGTGCAGTTGCGCAGGAAGGAACTGCTCGGCTGACGGCGGATCGCTGAAAGCCGGCGCGCCGTCGATCGCCGCGCCTGTCACCTGGCGACCACCGTCGTCTGCAGGAAGGCCGGCGCGATCCGCCAGTCCGGCACGTAATGCGCCGGCCACGCGCCGGGCGTATCGACCGCGTTGAAATACACCACGGCCGTCAGCAGCGGATAGCGCCACAGCGACCGCTGGAATTCGTCGAGTGCCTCGCGCTTGCGCGCATTCGACCCGTCGACGCCGAGCTCCGTGACCATCACCGGCAGCCCGTAGTCGGTCACCCGCTCGTACTTGGTCCGCAGGATGCTCGCGGCGGACGCGTGGCCGCCGGCCGGCCAGATCGCGCAGCGCGGGCAGTCGAATACGGACAGGCCGATGTCGTCCACATAGCTGCGGCCCGGGAAATAGTCGTCGAGGTTCCGGTTGCCGGCCGGCGACCACACGAAGCGGATCTGGTCGGTCATCGCGCGGCAGGCGGTCACGACCCGCCGGTACGCCTCCACGTAGGCCGACGCATCGCCGATGGCCCACGGATAGCGTCCGGTATCGGCCTCCATCTCGTGGCCCCAGCGCACGAACACGGGGCGCTTCAACGCGGCGAGCGCCGAGCAGGTGGCCGCGATCCGCGCGTCATAGCGTCCGTGCGCGATATCGTCGAGCAGCGCGCCTTGCCGCGTGTCGCCGGCCGCCCACGGCTCGACGGTCAGCATCAGCGTGCGGTTGCGCGCCTGCGCGCGCCGGTCGGCATCGTCGATTTCCGCGCGGATGTCGGGCGCGTTCCACGACACGAACACATGATCGAACGCGAGATTCCGGTCGCCCGCGAGCGTGTTCTCGGGATCGTAGGCGCCGAGGTCGGGCTGCTTCACCGGTTCGCCCGGCACGGGCGCGACCACGGCCGGCAAACCCGACCGCCACATCATCGCCTGCCAGCCTTTCGGCGCGCGCAGCCCGATGCCCGACAGCAGCATCGCGAGCGCGATCACGAACAGCGCGTTGCGCACGGGCAGGCGGCTGAAGAACATCTGCCTGAACGCCGACCACTCGAGCCCTTGCTCCCGGCCGTGATTCACCGCGACGACGGCTGCGATCACCAGATACAGGATGCTCGTCAGCGTCGAGAACAGATAGAAGCCGGCGGCGTTGCGCGGATTCTCGACCGTGACGACGGGCAGGCTGCAGAATAGCGAGATCAGCAGATACGGGGCGACCACGCGCAGCGGCGCGTCCTGTTCGATCGTGCCGCCCTTCGGCGTGACCTTGAACGGAAATTCCTTGCCGCGCACGCAGTCGAGCACCGCCGACACGCAGCCGAGCACGACCCACGGCCAGCGCGCGAACACGAACGACAGCCCTTCCCACGACAGCAGTTTCGTATTCAGCGGGCGGCACGACTGGGTCGACTGCGTGGCCCAGATCACGACGCACAGGATCAGCACGCTCAGCGGCAGCGCGTAAGTGAGGTACGTGAGGTAGTCGACGTGCGCCCACACGCGGCCGGTGAGCAGCGCGACGACCGGAATCACGACGCCGCCTGCCATCGCGAGCGCGCACAGCGGGTACCACAGCTGGCAGAACAGGAACTGCGCCTTCAGCTTCAGCGGCAGCCCCATGAAATAGTGGCGCGTGTAGCGCAGCATGATGATCATCACGCTCTTGGACCACTGGAATTCCTGCGTGGCGAGGTCGCCGAACGTGCGCGGCCCTTCGCCGTTCGCGATCGCGTTCAGCGCGTGCATGCCGCGCCAGCCTTTCGAATTGAAGATCATCGTGGTCGAGTGATCCTCGGCGAGCTCGGGCCCGAGCCCGCCGATCTCGCGCAGCGCGCGGCAGCGCACCGCATAGTGCGAGCCGATGCACAGCGGCGCGAGGCCGCCCGCATAGCCGGCCTGCATCGTGCCGTGCAGCGGCCCCTCGACGTTCACGCGCCCGCGTGCGCTCCAGCTCACGGCGGCATTGCTGTCGCAGATGCTCGGCGCCGACACGTAGCCGACTGCCGGATCGACGAACGGCCGCAGCATCTCCTCGAGATAGGTGCGGGTCGGCACGTGATCGGCATCGAGCTGCGACACGAAATCGTAGTTGTCGTAGCCGACCCTATCGTAGAAGTACGCGAGATTGCCTTCCTTGCATCGGGTCCGGCGCGGCCAGCTCGTCCGGTGGTACGCGGCCACGCCGCGCCGCGTCGACACGAATACGCCGTGCTCGCGGCACCAGTCGAGCGTCTCGGGCGACGGGTCTTCATCGGCGAGCCACGTATCGTGCGGGTAGGTCTGGTCGAGCATCGCGAGCAGCGTCGTGCGGACGATGTCGAACGGCTCGGACGGCGCCTTCGTGACGACCATCGCGACGCGCCAGTCGCGCGGCACTGGCAGCGCGGGGTTCGGCATGACCGCCGAGCGGATGATGAAGATGAAGTAGCCGGGAATGAAGGTGGTCCAGAACAGCACGAAGCAGTTGACGCCGAAGCGGAAGGCGTCGACGTAGTGCTCGTCGCGCAACCACCAGCGCCAGAAGATGCCCAGCGCGACGAACCAGCACAGCGCGAGGATGTGGAAGACGACACGTGTCCCGCTGTCCATCAACGGGACGAGGAGCGGAACGTCCGCGTTCATCGATGCGGTGCGATCCGCTTCGGAGGAGGGGGTGTCGGCGGTATCCGCCGCAGGGCCGCCCGCAAGCGACGCAACCAGCTTCTTCATGGTGTTCTCCCGTCAAGGTCAGACCATCAGTCTTGAAGCAGGCCGCGTGGCGGCCGGGTGTCCTCGCTGGCAGGCGGTTGTTCCGGTACCGGGTTGGCCGATGTGCGTTCGCCGCACGAGCGGCCCACGCGCTCGTAGCGGCGAAAGCCGCTGTCGACGGCGAGCCGCTCGCTGAACAGGTTGCGCATGTCGAGCATCACGGGATCGGCCATGTGATCCGCGAGGTCGGCGAGATCGAGTGCCTCGAACGCTTTCCATTCGGTCATCACGACGACCGCGTCCGCGCTGCGCACCGCGTCGATCGCGGAGCCCTCCATGAATACCTGCGGCAGCAGCCGCGACGCTTCGTGCGGACGCGCCGGGTCGTATGCGCGGATATGCGCGCCCGCGCCGACGAGCAGCTGGATCACGTCGATGCTCGGGCTTTCGCGCACGTCGTCGGTCTGGCCTTTGAAGGTGAGGCCGAGCACCGCGATGCGCTTGTCCTTGATCGAGCCGCCGCAGGCTTTCTCGATGCGGCGCAGGATCTGCTCCTTGCGCAGCGCGTTCGATTCGATCGCCGCGCTGACGATGCGCAGCGGCACCGCATGTTCGGAAGCCGTCGCCTTCAGCGCGCGCGTGTCCTTCGGGAAGCACGAGCCGCCCCAGCCGGGGCCGGCCTTCAGGAACGACGCGCCGATGCGGCGGTCGAGGCCCATCCCGTTCGCGACCAGTTCGACATCGGCGCCGACGGCTTCGCACAGGTCCGAGATCTCGTTGATGTAGCTGATCTTCACCGCGAGGAACGCATTCGCCGCGTACTTCACGAGTTCGGCCGTTTCGATCTCGGTCGCGAGCACGAGATGGCCCGCCGCTTCCAGCGGCGCATAGATGGCCGTCATGATCTCGATCGCACGCGGATGCTCGGCGCCGAACACGACGCGGTCTGGGTGCATGAAATCGTCGATCGCCGAGCCTTCGCGCAGGAACTCCGGATTCGATGCGATCGCCGCGTCGATGCCGTCCGGCGCGCATCGTTCGACGATCTGCTTGACGATCCGGTTGGTGCCGACCGGCACCGTCGACTTCGTGACGACGACCGCGAAACCGGTGAGGTTCGACGCGATCTCGCGCGCGGCCGCCTCGACATACCGCAGGTCCGCCTGGTCGGTGCCCGGCAGCGTCGGCGTGCCGACCGCGATGAATACCGCGTCGCGATCGCGCACGCTCGCCGCGAGGTCGCTGCTGAAGCGCAGCGTGCCGCGTTCGACGTTGCGGGCGACGACGGCGTCGAGGCCCGGTTCGTAGATCGGCATGCAGCCTTCATTCAGTGCGTCGATCTTGCCGCGATTGTTGTCGATGCAGACGACGTCATGCCCGAGATCCGCGAAGCATGCGCCGCTGACCAGCCCGACGTAGCCCGTACCGACGATGGCGATCCGTACCTTCATGGTGATTCCCCTGCGTGGCGTTCAAGGAAACTTGCTTACGTGCCGGATTCGAATTGCAGTGCTTTCTGACACCACGCCGCGGCGTGTTCGACCATCGGTTCGATCGTGGTGAAACGCGGCCGCCAGCCGAGCACGAGCGCGGCTTTCGTGGCGTCGGCATACAGCTCGGGCGGGTCGCCCGGGCGGCGCGCGGCCGTTATCGTCGGCACGCGGCGGCCCGTCACGGCTGCGACGGCGCGCAATGCGTCGAGCACCGACGTTCCTTTGCCGGTGCCGAGATTCAGGGCGACGCTGTGGCCGCCGCCGCAGAGATAGGCGGTCGCTTTCAGGTGCGCGTCGGCGAGGTCGCTGACATGCACGTAGTCGCGAATCGCCGAGCCGTCGGGCGTCGGGTAGTCGGTGCCCATCACCTGGAACGCAGGGCCGGTGCCGAGTGCCGCGCGGATCGCGAGCGGCAGCGCGTGCGTTTCCGGTTCGTGGCATTCGCCGATCTCGCCGTCAGGGTCCGCGCCGGCCGCATTGAAGTAGCGCAGCGCGACCCACTTCAGCCCGTACGCGCGCTCGAAATCGGCGGCCATCCGTTCCATCGCGTACTTCGTGAAGCCGTACGGATTGATCGGCTGCTGCGGCGTGCGCTCCGAGATCGGCAGCACGTCCGGAATGCCGTACGTCGCGCACGACGACGACATCACGATCCGGCCGACGCTCGCCGCGTGCATCGCGCTCAGCAGCGTGCAGGTGCCGGTGACGTTGACCGTGTAATAGCGGTCGGGCGCGAGCACCGAATCGCCGACGTACGCGAGTGCCGCGAAATGGATCACGACGTCGGGCCGATGCGCGGCGAACGCCTTCGACAGCGCGTCGCGGTCGAGAATGTCGGCCGCGACGAGCGGCCCCCAGCGAACCGCGTCGCGATGGCCGGTCGACAGGTTGTCGTAGGCGACCGGTTCGTGTCCCGCTGCCGCGAGCGCCTTGCAGGTATGGCTGCCGATGTAGCCTGCTCCCCCTGTCACGAGCACTTTCATGCCGTGGCCCCGGTCAGGCGCAGCACCGGCTCGAGCCACAGTTCACGGCTGAAATAGTCGACGGTCCGGCGCAGGCCTTCGTCGAGATCGATGCCCGGCCGCCAGCCGAGCTCGGCCGACGCGACCGAGATGTCGGGCTTGCGCTGGTGCGGATCGTCGATCGGCAGCGGCCGGAACACGATCTCCGATTTCGAGCCCGTCATCGCGAGCACTTTCTCCGCGAGCTCGATCATCGTGAATTCGCCGGGGTTGCCGATGTTGACCGGCGTGCCGACGTTGCGCTCGGCGCTCATCAGGCAGAAGAAGCCGTCGATCAGGTCGCTGGCGAAGCAGAACGAGCGCGTCTGCCGGCCGTCGCCGTAGATCTCGAGCGGCGCGCCGTTGAGCGCGCCGACGATGAAGTTCGACACGACGCGGCCGTCGCGCGGCGACATCCGCGGGCCGTAGGTATTGAAGATGCGCGCGACACGCACGTCGATGCCATGCGTGCGGTAGTAGTCGTAGCACAGCGCCTCGGCCGCGCGCTTGCCTTCGTCGTAGCACGCGCGCGGGCCGATCGTGTTCACGTTGCCGCGATAGGTTTCCGTTTGCGGATGCACGTCCGGGTCGCCGTAGATCTCGCTGGTCGACGCCTGGAACACGCGTGCGCCCGTCTTGCGCGCGAGCATGAGGCAGTGGTTCATGCCGAGCACGTTGGTCATCATCGTATGGACGGGATCGATCTGGTAGGTGGGCGGCGATGCCGCGCACGCGAGATTCCAGATCTCGTCCACCTGCAGCTGCGGCAGGCCGAGCGATACGTCGCCCTTCACGAACTCGAAGCGGCCGGACGCCTTCAGGTCGGCGACGTTGAGCTTGCGCCCCGTCAGCAGGCTGTCGATGCACGTGACGGACGCGCCTTCCATGACCAGGCGCTCGCATACGTAGCTGCCGAGAAAGCCGGCGCCGCCCGTCACCAGGACGCGCTGACCGGCGCGCGTCTCGAGCGAGACCCTGTCATTCATGGCTTTCTCCTTCGTCGAGCAGCTCGAGGAACCACACGTCGATTGGCTCGACGGCGGTGCGCACGCGTTCCATCCCGCCGCACGGGTAGCGCTTCGGCAAGCGCCGGTTCGCATGGACTGAAGTCGACGAAGCACCGCGACAGGCGCTCCGGTTACGCTGACTACCCCGTTGATGCTTGAACGACGCGCACGTCGATCGATCGGTGGTGATCTTCATCGCCTTTTCCCCGATACGCTGATTGACGAGCAGGCCGCCGTTCGTGATCTTGTGCCTCGGCGTGCCGCTCGGTGAGAGCCGGAGATCAGGCAATCGGCATGCCATGAACGATGCCGTCGCGATGCGCACGGGAACGGCGGTCCGATTGCCGCGCGATATGTGCGCTTCTGTTTCATGCATGTATCGTGGGGACAGAAAAGCGAGCGGGTCAATTGCCGGGTCGATGCAATTCGATACGACGAAACGCGCGATAAATCAGGCTTTTGCGGGAATGGCGTCGTCAAACAGGGGTTGAATTTGAATGTTTCATCAATGAGAAATGCATCGATAACCGATTAAAAACGTTTCCAGAATGCGCCGCGAATTGGGTGATTCAGTGCGCGAAAGGCGGGGAGAAAGAAAGTGAAAAAATGATGTGCGGCGTGACGGGGTGAGAGTTTTCATTTGTTTTAATTATTACGCCGACACGAAAGTTTTCTTTTTTACGGCCCATTTCGGACCTCGAACGGCGTGTGATCCTGTCGGTATTTTCACGGATGAATCAAATTCGTTTCGATCATCAGGGGAAACGCACGTCGAAGCCTCGCCGGAGGCTGCTGTGTCGGACTCCCGGTGCCTGGTGTCGGGCGAATCGATTCTCGTTTGTGATGGCACGGGAAGGGGGCGCACATGCCGCGACCCTCGGTTTGCAGGCGGAAATGCCCGCGCCGCCTGCCTTGCGCGGCAGCCCGGTTCTCAAGTTTGAAACACTCGTTCATCGGGCCGCCCGGTGCGGGCCTGCGGGCCGGATTCGTCCGTCTAATCCGGCGATTGCGTCGCGACGCTCAATGATCGGAGCGGGTGTCAAGCTGTTATTGCGATACATTCCTGAAACAAAAAATGTCGTTTCCGGCGCTGCGGGCCGTCGTGGCGGGCGTGTGCCGAGCGCAATCTGCGGTGGAATATCGCGTGGCACGCTGCTTGCGATATTGGACGCACCGGCGGGCGGTCGACACGAAGTAACGAACAGGTGGGGCGGCCAACTCGTCAATAAGCAGTCGGGGAAACGGCGATGAAGACCATAAGCAATAGCTTGATCGGCACGTACTTTGCCCATCAGTGGGGTAGTCGGAAAGGCCGGGGAGACGCTCGCGACGCTGTGCCAGCTTCGCGGGTCGTGCTGTCCCGGTTTCTTGCCCGCCGCGCGCTCCGCGTGCTGGCGCGGTTGTCGCGCCGCACGGCAGTCGGGCGACAGCGGTACGCGCTCTCATTCAGTTCACCCGGATGGATCAGGCTGTTCGTGCCGGACAGCGTGATGCCGATTCGTCCTCGGCCATGCAGGGTCGCTTCGATCGCGCCTGGCCCATGCCGGCGCCGGCCGGATTAGATCGAACGCCTGTCGGCCGGATTATCCGGAAGACGCTTCTTCGATAGCTCAGGGAGAAGACACGCCACCTGGCTGTCATGCAGGCCCGTTGTCGCCCGCGTAAAAGGTGTATTTTCAGCGGCGCTGCATTTTGTGGTGGTTAATGTATTTGCGAATTTTCGATTCCGGAAATGGGATGTCGATTGACGGCATGCCGTCCGGCGGGGTATCGAATATCGCAAGCCGGAAAGATGCGCACATCGTTCCGGTCTATCAAGCAATGGTGTTTTCGGTGCGATACCAATGTTCATAAAAATAATAGAAAACACCTACCAAAAAAATTTGGATAACCAAAAATCTCGAAGCTAAGCTTCGTCTGGCCAAAATCGCAAAAAAACGTGATTGAAATGGCAATAAGTTTTTATTGATTAGATAGTGATCCTTATTTTTTGAGGATTGCTCAAGTCAGGAAGATTGATGGCGTGCGATCTTCCTGATTCACTCCGTCCACGCCGTTTTGGAGTCGACCATGAAGAAGCTTCTGATTGCAGCAGCAGTTCTGGCGGTTTCGGGTGCAGCGTTCGCAGGTAGCGGCACGGTGTCGAGCAGCAGCTCGTCGAGCGGTGGCCAGACGATGGCAGGGGTCGCCGGGTTCGGCCACTTCACCGCAACCGATTCCGGCTCGGCACTCGGCGCAGCCGGCGCAACGGCTGGTGGCGGCAGCAGCGGTTCGGTCTCGTACACGAACCACTATCAATCGTCGTCGGTCGGCGGCTTCGGCTTCGGCGGCGCACAAGCGGGCGGCACCAGCGGCGCGAACGCCGGCTCGATCGGCTGGACGACTCACCACTAAGCCTCGGCGCGCAGCGTTCGTCATTGGCTGGCGGTGCGGATGCCGGGCCTTGCCCCGTGCGGGCAGGCCCGGCTCCGCCACCGTCGAACTTTCTCACAGCAAGGAATTGCTATGAAAGCCAAAGTCTTTTTAGCGACAGCGCTCACCGTCATTTCGTCCGTTGCGTTGGCAGCCGGTTCGTCCACGACCAACCAGACGCAATCCGTTGCGGCTGGTGTTTCAGGGTCGGTGCTGGTCGGTTCCGGCAGCTATACCAGCAATTCGACTTCGACGGCCGGTGCGAATGCAGGCAGTACCGTAACACCCGCCGGTTCCGCCGGTACGGCATCCGCTTTCCACAACTCGACTTCGACAGCCAGCGGTTCGGGCACGAACGGAGGCGCGTTCGCGGCAGGCGGCGGTATCGGTGCCGCCGGATCGTTTGCTGGAAACAGCAAAACGAACGAGAACGCGAATGCGCTTTCGGGAGGGGTGACCGCCACGATCGTACTCGGCGCGAACCACTACACGGCTACGGGCGCGAACGACAACGGCAATGCCAATGCGGGTGCCGTGGGGCTGACGGGCAGTGGCGGGTCGGGCGCGATCGCGGGCTCGAATCACTACAACTCGTCGACCGTGTGGAGTACCGGTCCGGCCGGTTCGCCGTCCGCATCGGGCGGAAGCCAGGGCGACTCGAGCGCAACCGGCAGCAGTCATTAGTCAGGGGTGGGGGGGACCAGTTTCCCTGCGATGCTGGTCTCTTTTCCACATTGTTGTCACGTAAGGAGTTGGCATGAAGCAGAACCTGATTGCCGCCGCTCTGATGCTCGCGTCTCTGACGGCGTATGGCGCTGACCGTATTGCCGACGACGTGCAATCGAATATGCAGACGTCAAACAACCCTGACCAGACAACCAAGCCGTCAGAACAACAAACGCTTTCGTCGGGCAGTGCCATCGGTGGACCGGACACCCAGCAGTGGCAGGGCATGTCGGCCGGCTCGTGGTCCCAGCTGGGCAGCGGCTGGAAGCAGTTCGGGGAAGCAGCGAAAACTGAAGGCATTCAGGGGAATTAGTACGGTTGCCTGGGTGGGAGGTCAAACCTCGTCCGGAGAGTGAAATGAACAGCAACAGGATCAAGGTGGCATGTGCGGCGATGTTCGCGATGACCACGATCGGGGCTCACGCGCAAACCGCGGACTCAAGTTCGAGCTCGCAGTCGTCGAGCGGCTCGACTGCGATCAGCCAGGGCGGCGGTTCGAGCATGAACACGAACACCACGAGTTCGCGCGGCGGCAACGCCACCAGCAGCAGCGGGGTGCGCGGCAGCGGCAATTCGAGCGTGAACGTCAATGTGACGATGCCGTCCGGCACGGCCGGCGGCAACGTGACGCCGCAGAGCGTGAACTCGCTGCAGTCGTCCGGCGCGCCCGGCACCAACCCGTACAACACCCAGACGTCGGAAAACGTCAACTACTCCGGCACGCAGACGATCAAGACGAACCCGTCGATCCAGGCGCCGGGCCTCACGACCACGCTGTCCGATACCTGCATGGGATCGGTGAGCGTCGGCGTGTCGTTCCCGGGGTTCGGCGCGACGGGCGGCACGACGCTGGTCGACCAGGCCTGCGTCCGCCGACTCGATGCGCGTGAATTCCGGGCGATGGGCCTGACCGACGTGGCGCTCGCGCTGCTCTGCCAGAGCGACGCGAACCGGCGTGCGGTCGAAGCGACCGGGCACCTGTGCCCGGGCACGACTGCGCCGCTCGCCCGTTCGAACGTGGCGCCGAGCGTGGAAGCGACGGTCGCCGACGACGTGAAGTATCGCGATCCGATCGTGCGCGACCGCATGGGCTTGCCGCCGCTCGGCGCTGCCGCGCCGGCACCGGCGCAGCCCCGCCCGGTGGCGACGACTTCGGTGCAAGCTGCACCCGTGTCGGTTCCGGTGCCCGTGCCCGTGCCGTCGATGGCGCCGTCCGTTGCAGCGCCTGCTGTTGCCGCCGCACCGAAAGTGGCAGCGCCTGCTGTTGCGGCCGCCGCACCGGCAGTGGCGACGCCTGCTGTTGCTGCCGCCGCCCCGGCCGTTGCAGCACCTGCCGTCGCAGCCGCGGCGCCCGCTGTCGCCGCCGCACCCGCAGCGTCGGTCGTCCCGGCGGCTGCGATTGCTGCCGTGCCGGCTGCCGCCGTGATCGCCGCAGCGGCAGTCGCGGACAAGACATCGCAAGCGCCTGCCACACAGGTCGCCGACACGAAGGCTCCGGAGCCCGTGCAGCCGGTCGCTGACAAGGCACCGGAACCCGCACCGATGGTTGCCGACAAGGTGCCCGAACCTGAACCGGCGGTCGCCGACAAGGCACCGGAACCCGCACCGGCAGTCGCCGACAAGGCACCGGAACCCGCACCGGCGGTTGCCGACAAGGCACCGGAACCCGCACCGGCGGTTGCCGACAAGGCCCCCGAGCCCGTGCAGCCCGTCGCCGACAAGGCGCCGGAGCCGATGCCGGCCGCGACCGACAACGCAGCGCAGGCCGCTGCCGCGCCGGCTGCGGACACGAC
>NZ_VWWH01000123.1:0-16491 GCF_011753045.1 Burkholderia sp. Ap-955 | reverse complement strand
CGTCGATCCCGCGCCCGCTTTCCACGGCGCGACGACCGCGCCCGCCGCGCCGCCCGCCGGCTACAACATCCTGTTCATCCTGACCGACCAGGAGCGCCACTTCGACCGCTGGCCGTTCCCGGTACCGGGCCGCGAAGCGCTGCGCCGCGACGGCATCACGTTCATGCACCACCAGATCGCCGCCTGCGTGTGCTCGCCGTCGCGCTCGACGGTCTACACCGGGCAGCATATCCAGCACACCGGCGTGCTCGACAACGCGGGCGTGCCCTGGCAGAAGGACATGTCGCCGGACGTGCGTACCGTCGGCCACATGCTGCGCGACGCCGGCTACTACGCCGCGTATCTCGGCAAGTGGCACCTGAGCGCGTCGATGCACGAAACCGCGAGCCCGTACACGGCCCCCGTGGCCGACTACAACCGCACGATCCGGTCGTACGGTTTCGACGACTATTTCGGCGTGGGCGACCTGATCGGGATGGTGCGCGGCGGCTACCAGTACGACGGGATCACGGCCGAGGCGGCGGTGAGCTGGATGCGCAACCACGCGCCGCGTCTCGCGAAGGAAGGCAAGCCGTGGTTCCTCGCGGTGAACCTGGTGAACCCGCACGACGCGATGTTCGTGAACACCGACACGAACGGCTCGACGGTGCAGGACGCGAACCACCCGATGCTCGGCAACGCGCCGCCGCCGAACGACGCGCTGTATCGCACGTTATGGCACGACGTGCCGCTCGCAGCATCGCGGCGGCAGCCGTACGACGAGCCGGGACGGCCACCGGCGCACGGGATGTTCAACGCCGCGCATGCGAACCTCGTCGGGCGCTATCCGTTCACCGACGAACGCTTGCGCATCTATCAGGACAACTACTTCAACTGCGTGCGCGACTGCGACACGCACGTCGTGCGCCTGCTGCAGTCGCTGCAGTCGCTCGGCCTCGACGAACGCACGATCGTCGTGATGACGGCCGACCACGGCGATCACATCGGCGCGCACCAACTCGTCGGCAAGGGCGCGACCGCCTACCAGCCACAGAACCACGTGCCGCTCGTGATCCGCCATCCCGCGTATCCGGGCGGCATGCAGTGCGATGCGCTGACGTCGCACATCGACATCGCACCGACGCTGCTCGGGCTCACCGGTCTCGACGATGCGCGGCTCGCGTCGATTCGCGGCAGCGCGCTGAAGGGGCACGACCTCACGCGCTGGCTCGCGAAGCCGGCCGACGCGAAGCTGCACGCGGCGCGCGATGCCACGCTGTTCAACTACGCGATGCTGCTCTACTACGACAGCGAATGGATGCTGAAGGAGCTGGGCACGCTGCGCCAGAAAGGCGTACCGGAGGACGAGCTGCTGCGCCGCGCGCTCGCGCAGCAGCCGGATTTCCGGTTGCGCGGCACGATCCGCAGCGTGTTCGACGGCCGCTACCGGTTCACGCGCTATTTCTCGCCGCTCGAATTCAACCGGCCGACGACGATGGAGACCTTGTTAGCGCGCAACGACGTCGAGCTGTTCGACGTCGCGAGCGATCCGGGCGAGATGCGCAATCTCGCGATGGACCGGAAGCGGCACGGCGAACTGCTGCTCGCGATGAACGGGCGCCTGAACGACCTGATCGCGAGCGAAGTCGGCGACGACAGTCCCGACGTCATGCCGATCCGCGACGGCAAGGTGCAGGTACAGATCCGCAAGTGGCATTGAAGGCGGCCGGCCGTCTTCCGGAACCGGCAATCCTCGGACGATTCCGCATTCCGTGATTCCCTGCCGTGCGGTCGCGCCATGCGACCGTACGCGGGGCTTCTCTTTTCGTCATCGCTCGGGACAGGTAAGCATCGAGTAAGCATGACGCCCTACAGTGTGCTGATTCTCCAAGGCGGATCATCGCGGCGAGCGCGCGCTTCGCCCGGGTCCAGGCTACATGAAGGGAAACGGCATGCAGAACCGGCCAGCGTTGAACTATGTGTGTGCGAAACATCCCGACGGGCGCCGGTCGAACTGGCAACCGCCCGCGAGCTGGAAACGGCAGCTTGCGACGCCGTCGCGCGGCGTTGTCGCGATCGATCACTACATCGCGGATGCGTCGGAGCTGATCGATCTCGAGACGACCGAGCCGGTCTTCACGCTGCACTTGCGCGCGCCGACCGGGCTCGAAATGCGCACCGACGGCAACGGCTGGGCCGCGCACACGATGCGCACACCATTGACTTACGTACCGCCCGGCTTTGCCTGTTCCAGCCGGTGGTCGAACGACATCGAGTGGCTCGCCGTCCACTTCGACGTGGCCTGGCTGTCGCGCTCCGGCCTGCTGGCGAGCACGCCGACCGTGCCGGCCGTGCCCCGCTTCGACGTGAGCGACGATCTGCTCGTGCAGATCATCCGGAGCATCCATGAAGATGCGGTCGCGGGGATGCCGTCGGGGCCGACCTACGTCGAAACCCTGGGCGCGGCCGCGCTCGGCCGCATGTCGTATCTCGAGTCGACGCGCAAGGCCCGCGAGTACACGCATGCGCAGGGCATGCGACGGGCCGTCGAGTACATCCGCGACAATTTCCGCGATCCGCTGACGCTGGTGACGCTCGCCGAAGCGGTCGACTACCCCGGCGACCTGTATTCGTTCATCCGGAACTTCAAGAAAGCCAACGGGATGACGCCGCACCAGTACATCGTCGAAACCCGGCTGCAAGCCGCCCGCGACCTGATAGAACGCGGACGATGCGATGTGACCGAGGCCGCGCTCGCGTGCGGCTTTTCGACCACCAGCCACTTCTCCGCAACGTTCCGCAAACGGTGGGGGTTCTCGCCGTCCGGGCTCAAGCCGCGTGCCGCGAACGTCACGCGAGCGGCAGCGACAGGATCCACAGGCCGCTGATCGTCAGCGCGATCGTCAGCACCAGCAACGGCAACTGGTTGAGCACCACAGTGCCGGCCAGCACGCGATGACGGACGGCGATCGCGTGCGTCACAATCACGCTCAGCACATGCCCGGCGAGAATCAGCAGGACCTGTGCATGCCAGATGTAGCCGACGTTGATCAGCAGCGCGGTCGGCGCAACCTGCGCCGGTTCGATCGACAGCAGGTTCCAGCCGATGCCGAGTGGATCGGACAGCAGTGAAACGATCTGCCGCCCCTGGTCGATGAACAGCGTGAAGTAGTGGCACACGTTGTAGAACAGCGCGATCGGCAACAGCAACAGGCAGAACTGCCGCGCAAACGCGCCCCCATCCAGCACCGAACGCGATCCCGCCGAGCCGAGTGCGCAGAAGCCCCGGAACAGCCCATGGTAGGCCAGCCCGACTGCTGCAAAGGTGGCCCACTGCCCGGCAAGCACGAGGTCTCCCGCTATCGCGTAGTCGTTTTTCAGCGCCGGAAACACCGCGACGATCAGCGGATAGATGCCGCGCCAGAAGAAGGTGTTCCACACGGCCGTATCGCGCAGGCCGTCGTAGGCCGTCGACGACAGCATGAACGACAGGAAGATCACGATGCTGGTGTCGAACGGCGGCTCCGACGCCATCGCGGCGACCGGATTCCTCAGCCCGACGTCGATTTCTCGCGCCGCCCCGCGACGCCATTCGAATGGCGACAGTCGTGCGCACAATCCGCACAGGATGCCGAATGCATCGAAATGCCTGAGCCACACGTCGCGGCCGAAACAGAATGAACCGACCAGTGCGTAGATTGCGTAGCCGGCAAGAAACAGGCTGGCGTCTCGCGGCCTTGCCGCACCGAACAACTCCATCGCGATCAGCGCAACATACGCGAACAGCGCGGGATACGATGCGAGGCCCCGCGGATAGCGATACCGGCCCCTGTCGATTGCCGGGACGCAGCGCGCCGCGATCCGCAGCATCGACGCGAACGGATTCGTGAACGCATAGAGGTCGCCGAACACCGCGCTGACATAGATCGACCCCAGGTAGAACCAGAGCCAGAATCCCGACATGCCGAGGTTGACGAACGGGTTCTGGGTGCCGAAGAGGCCCGATACGATCAGCAGGACGACGAAGCCCAGGCTGGCGGCCTGCCCCGCGGCGAGCGCCACGGCCGGTATCCGCCATGCCCGCCGCCATCGGATCGCCGGCGCGCGCGTGCCCGGAACACCCGCGCCCGAGCCCGATGCGAACGCCAGGATCATGAAGGACACCACGAGCGTGCCGGTCGCCGCGTACGCATAGAGCCACAACGGCACCGGCAGGTAGTAAGGAATATTCCACGCATGCGCATCGGCACAGGTCGGCGCACAGGCGACGAGCGCCGCAGCCCCCGCGACCCGCCGCGCGTTACGGCGCGGTACGTGGAGGCTGGCCAGGTGGGTCGCACCGGATTCGAAGTCGTCGTGCATGTCAGTAATCAGATGACGCAATCAGTCCCGTGACCTTCCAGCCGGCCCCGCTTCCCTGCTCCGATACCACGCCGATCGTGTCGTACGGCGCATCGAGCAGCTTGATCAACGCGACGGCGCGCTTGTTGCCGCCTGCCGAATCGGGCAGTGGAAACACCAGGAACGGCAGGATCGGCGACGGCTTGTCGCCCTCCACGATGAGCGGCAATACCGCATCGTCCAACGACTTGAAGACCGCGAACGACGCGCGATCGCGCAAGATCGCGCTCGCGCTTGCCGTCGGCTGCGACGGGGTTCCGATGGCGAGATAGGCACCGTGATCCCGCAAGCGCCAGCCGGTCAATTGCTCGACCAGCGCGCCGTCGGGCTTGCCGGTGCGGCCGGCAGCCAGTGCGGGCAGCCAGCGCCTGTCCACCGGCGACGTCGTGACCCAGTCGCTGAAGAAGCGCGCGTAGAAATCGGCGAGCCCCTTGTCGACGCCGGGTTGCGCGCGCGGCGAGGCCGGCTTCGGCACGTCGCGCCGGCCGTGCCAGCGGACCGCCTGCCACGCGGGGCCGTCAGGCAGGCTCGTGCCGTCGAGGAACGACGTGTCCTTCACGCCGTTCGCGACGAACCAGCCCGCTTTCGCGTGCTTGGTTCGCGCGTCGATGAATCCGGCGAGCATCGGCCGGACCTGCTCCCACGGCAGCGCATTTCTCGACGCGCCGTTTATATTCGGATAACGAATCATCTGGAGATACGTCGACTTCGCCATCGCCTCCGTATCGACGGGCCAACGCCAGGTCATCTCGGCGGCGTGGCCGGCCGGGCCACCGCGCTCGACCGGCGCGGCCATCGCCAGACCGGCGTCGCATTCGACTCCATAGCGGCGCCAGTCGGGTACGGACGGCGTGCCCTGGTGCGCCCACGCATCCTGCAGCGCATGCAGCGCCCGGCCGAACTCACCCAGCATGAATCCCGCGTTGCGCCCCTCTGCACGCCGCAGCGCGGCATCGACCCATGCGCGTGAGGCTGACCCATCTGGCACCACGACCCGGGCTGCCGCGGCGGCCGGCACCCGCGTCTCGCTCGGATAGTGCGCCGCCTGGGTATCCCGCGCATCGGGCGCGAAGCGCGACAGGCAGGCGAACTGCAGCGCCGACGTCATGTATTCGATCGAGCCGGCATCCAGCCGCTGGTCGGCGAGCGCAATCGCGTCGGCCTCGCCAGGCGCGAACCCCGCCTGCCTCGCGAGCCAAAACGTGAGGCCGAAGTGCACGTCCGCTTCAAACCCCAAGCACGTCAGCGGCATCGCGAGAGCCGCCAGCAAGGCCAGCGCGGCAACGCCCGGATGGCGCCGGGCGCGACCTCGCGCGCCGGCCCTGCCGGTTGCGCCCCCCTCGCGCGACTGCCCGCGCGCCACCTGTCTGCGGTGCATCAATTGCCGATCTCCGTCGCTTTCGTGCTTTCGGGGAACGGCCACGCACCGTTTTCGAACGACAGCACGAGCAGGCCGTTGTCCTGGCACGCCGTGGTCAATAGATGGCGGTCGAAATCGAAATCGAGGCGCGATGCACACCAGTCCGGGCCTCCCGGGCGGTACTGGCCGAACATCAGGTGCGCGGAACCGGCGCCGGGCGACTTTGCCGAAGGCGGGTTGTAGTACGCAATTTCCTTGGGCTTCGCCGGATCGCGAATGTCGAACGCGCGCACACCGGAGTTGAAGTAGCTGCACGCGAGCGCCGTGGCGTTCTCCCGGTTGTCGACGCTGCAGTAGTGCGACCCGTACGTGAAGGTGGAAAGGCCGAGAATGTCGGGCATCACCTTGCTGCAGTTCTGCACTGAGTGGGTTTCGAGCCGCAGCTCGGACACGAGCTTGGGCGCCGCTTCGTTCGACATGTCGTAGATATGGCCCAGCGGGAACGGCGTCATCCCGGCATTGCACGCGGCCTTCACGCCCGCCGCGCCCGGATCCTGGATCCCGCCCGAGCCGCCTTCATCCACTTCGACCAGATAGGGCTTGCCGCCCACCATGAACGGAATCGTATGCTGGCCCGCACTGCCGTCGCGCACCGGCACCGTCGCGATCCGGTGCATCTGCGCATTGGGACGACGGCTCTGCACTTCGCTGGTGTCGATGACGAAGAACCCGTTGTCGCCGTTCGAGTTCGCGTTGTCCAGCGGCGGTGCGCCCGCCCCGGCCGCCGCGCCCGTGTTGCCGAGGCCGATGAAGTATGCGCGGTTGCCGTCCTGGCTCACCGACAACCCGTGCGGAACCGCCCCGAAGCCCAGGTCGGCCATCGTGATCGCCGAGATCAGCTTCGGCCGCGTCGGGATCGTCACGTCGACCGCGTAGTAGGACTTCGAATAGGCACCGCCGATGTAATACGTGAAGCCGTCCGGCGAAAAACCGCCTTCATGGCCCATCGGCTTGACACTCGGGAGAATGCCGCCGTCGGCGCCCGTGCCGATCGGTACGCTCGCGAGCAGTTGCGGGCGCGTGCAGTCGGTCGCCACGTCGTACAGGTCGACTTCGGGGCCGGCGCCGCCGCCGAGCCCGTTATCGGCGGCGAGAATCCCGCGCGCGACGTTCACGCGCAGCGATTCCCACGGGTCGATCATCGCCGTGGACGTCAGCGAACTCACCCGCACCGGCTTGGCCGGGTCGGTGATGTCGATCACCGGCACGCCCGGGTTCACGCGCGGCGGTGCATCGGGGTTGTTGAAGGCCGGTGTGGCGCCCATCGTCGCATGGTAGAAGCAGGTCTTGCCCTGCCGGTCGGTGTAGGTCGCCGCCGACCACGACGCGCCCTCGCCCTGCACCTGGCTGACGCGCTTCAGGTTGCAGTTGAAGCCGCCGAATCCCGACTGGCGCAGCGCGGCGGGCACCTGCCCTTGCAGCGCCGTCTCGGGCGTATCGCCGGGGCTGCAGCCGGGAACACGCGGCACGACGTAGTCGGCCACCGATACGGCGGGCGTCGCGCTCGTCGTGACGTTGTCGTCTCCGCCGCAGCCGGCGAGCATGAGTGTGCCGAGCGATAGCGCGATCGCCAGGCGATTCAGTGCGTGCATCTTTGCCTCCTCCTGTCTCGAACTTCGTTTCGAATTTCGTTCCGATCCGTCTTTATCATTAGTTGTCCGGATATATCTCGATGACGGCCACTTCGATCTGCTCGCCGGTCCGGCTGTGAAAGTGCAGCGAAAAGCGCCCGGTGATCCCGACCGGGAGAAGGTCCATCGACTGATCGGTTCCGGACGTGCATGCGGCGAGCGCACCCGGGATTTCATGCGCCATCAGCACACCCGCCTCTCGCGCATGCACGCGGATATGCGCCGGCGTGCCTTCGCGAATCGCGATCACGGATCGCTCCCACGGCGCCTTGTCCCGATCGACGTCGACGGAAAAGACCTGTTGATCCGACGGTCTAGTCGACGCGTGCGACAGATGTCGTGCCACGCCGTAGGCGAACACCAGCGCCGACACGGTCGCGATCAACGCGACGAGTCGACGCCGCGGTCGCAGACTCCTCTCCTTCATGGCGGCGCTCCGTTTCATCGGCTCTCACGCCGCGCCGACGCTTCGTGCCCGCAGGCCGGCCATCCGCGCGGCGCTCAGCCGTTCAACGAATGGTAGAGAGCGGTCCGATGCGGCGATATCTGCTTATTGCGGGTTGTCGGAAAATTGCGTCCGGAGTAACCCGAGCCGGGGCAGCGAGACGGCGGGGCGCGAAGGATTCCGGATGCGTCACCCGCGAATCTCGCGGGGCGCCGATGTCCAAGGGACAGTTCACGCGCCACGCGGCCGGGCCGTTCGACATGGCGACCGTCCCAACCGCCTTTGCATATCCGTGATTCAATGTCGAACGAACCGGCGTCGCGCAGTCGGGCGGCACGGCGATTCGCCACCTCATCGATCGACCCTCACGGGATCACCATGACGAACCCTGCCGAAATCAAGGCGCTCGTTTTCGATGTCTTCGGAACGATCGTCGACTGGAGAAGCGGCGTCGCACGCGGCGCCGCCGCGTTCCTCGACCGCTACGCACCCGCGCTCGACCCGCTCGAATTCGCCGATGCATGGCGGGCCGAATATTCGCCGTCGATGGAAGAAATCCGCAGCGGGCGCCGCCGCTACGTGCGCCTCGACGTGCTGCACCGCGAGAACCTGGTGCGCACGCTCGACCGCTACGGGATCGACGACGTGCCCGACGCCGACATCGACGCGCTCAACCTCGCGTGGCACAGCCTCGACCCGTGGCCCGACGCCGTCGCGGCGCTGCAACGGCTGAAGCGACGCTTCATCATCGCGCCGCTGTCGAACGGCAACATCCGGCTGATGGTCGACGTCGCGAAACGCGCGGGGCTGCCGTGGGATGCGATTCTCGGTGCGGAGGTCGTCCGTGCGTACAAGCCGTCGCCGCAGGTCTATAGCGATACGGTCGAGATTCTCGGGCTCGAACCTGCCGAGCTGTGCCTGGTCGCCGCGCACAACGGCGATCTTGCGGCCGCACGCCGGCAGGGGCTGTCGACCGCGTTCGTGCTGCGGCCGACCGAACACGGGCCCGGCCAGACGACCGACCTGAAAGCCGACGATGCGTGGGACTTCGACGTCAGGGATTTGAACGAGCTCGCGGACCGGCTCGAGTGCCCGGGTTGAAAACCGGGTTCCGGTGCGCGATCGCGGGGTGGACGGCGGCTCGTCGAGCGCCCGCGCCCAAGGCCTAGCGCGCCGGCGCCATCTCGGCCGCCCGCCCCTGCGCCGCCATCGCGAGGCGCCGCCAGTTGCGGGCCGCATACCGGTGTGCCTGCTGCAACGCGAGCCACAACCCGATCTGCCGAACCGGCTTGAAAAGGCCGCGTGCACTGAACACGGTGCGCCGCTCGACGCGGGTCCTGCCGCCTTCGATGGGCGTCAGCGTGAATTCGTCCTCGAGCAGCCCGACCCAGTCGCGGCACCACACCGTCGACGCCACCATCCGGTAACGCAGCCGGCGATTCTCGTCGAGCACGAGAATCCGCTGGTCGATCGTGCCGCGATCGGTCGTGCACTGCCGCGTGTTGCCGACCGCTGGCATGCCTTCGAGCACGCGGCAACTGACCGGCTTCGGCACGCCGAGGCGGAACAGCAACGGCCGCGTGTCGTCCATCCGGGCATGGAGAAAATGCGGCCAGACATGCTCGGGCCGGCAATCGAACGTCCACTGCGAATGAATTTCCACGACCGTCTCCTGGCGGCTGTCGGTGCGGCCATGATGGCACAACGGCGCCGCCGCCCCTGCAACCGCCACGCTCGCGCCGCTATTCCGGCTCGCCGACGAACCTCAGCTTCCCCGACTCCCCCGACAGCAGCGCGCGATTCGCGTCCGCCGCCGCGCGCAGGTAATCCCACAGCGCGGTCACGCGCCGCAGCTTGCGCAGATCCTCGCGGCACGTCAGCCAGAAGCACCGCGTGACGACCACGTCGTCCGGCAACACCGGCACCAGCGCCGGCTGCGTGGCCGCCATGAAACACGGCAGGATCGCGAGCCCGCCGCCCTGCAGCGCCGCGAAATACTGCGCGATCACGCTCGTCGTGCGCAGCCCGGCCGTCGCGCCCGGCACCGCGCGGTCCAGGTACAGCAGCTCGTTGCTGAACGCGAGATCGTCGACATAGCTGATGAACGCGTGCTGCGCGAGATCGTCCGTGCACGTGATCGGATCATGGTTCGCGAGATAGTCGCGCGTCGCATAGAGCCGCAGCTGGTAGTCGCACAGCTTGGTGACCACGTAAGGCCCGCGCTCGGGCCGCTCGAGCGTGATCGCCAGGTCCGCCTCGCGCTTGGGCAGGTTGACGAAATGCGGCACCGGCAGCAGGTCGACCGTCACGTGCGGATGCTCGGCGCGAAACTGCGCGAGCTGCGGCGCGAGAAAAAAGCAGCCGAACCCTTCCGTCGACCCGATCCGCACATGGCCCGACAGCGCCTCGCCCGTATTCGCGACCTGGTCGCACGCGGACTGCACGGTCGTCTCCATCGCGTCAGCATACGCGACGAGCCGCTGCCCTTCGGCCGTCAGCGTGAAGCCGCCGGAACGCGACTTGTCGAACAGCAGCGTGCCCATCGCGGCCTCCAGCGCGCGAATGCGCCGCGCGACGGTCGTGTAGTCGACGCCCAGCCGCTTCGCGGCGCCGCTCGCGCGCTGCGTGCGCGCGACTTCGAGGAAAAAGCGCAGGTCGTCCCAGTTCAGGTTGCCGGAAACCGGCTCGGTGGCAGTTCGCATCGACGGGAAAAAAGGGGCTGGAGTCTCCGGGCCGGCCGTCGATATGCATAAATGCACATCCAACCGGTTTCTTTATCGGTACATGATGAATCTGCGCATAACTATACTCGACCGTGACCTGCGGACCATGAGCCGCGGGCAATAAAACCGGAGACACCATGCAGACCCGATCCACCCTCGATGAGCATGCGACCATCGCGGCGCCGGCGCCCGAGCGCACCGCGAAGCACTACCTGCTGGCCGGCTGGGCCAGCATGGCCGGCACCACGATCGAGTGGTACGACTTCTTCCTCTACGGCACGGCCGCCGCGCTCGTCTTCAACCGCATCTTCTTCCCGTCGCTGGACCCGGTCGTCGGCACGCTCGCCGCGTTCGGCACGTTCGCGGTCGGCTTCATCGGCCGGCCGATGGGCGGCATCGTGTTCGGCCACTTCGGCGACCGCATCGGCCGCAAGTCGATGCTGATGATCACGCTGCTGCTGATGGGCGTGCCGAGCATGATCATCGGGCTGATCCCGTCGTACGACAGCATCGGCTACTGGGCCGCCGCGCTGCTGATCGCGATGCGCTTCCTGCAGGGGATGGCCGTCGGCGGCGAATGGGGCGGCGCGGTGCTGATGGCCGTCGAGCACGCGCCGAAGGGCCGCAAGGGGCTGTTCGGCAGCCTGCCGCAGACGGGCGTCGGGCTCGGCCTGATCCTGTCGTCGGTCGCGATGGCCGCGGTGGCCGCGCTGCCGGAAGCCGACATGCTGTCGTGGGGCTGGCGCGTGCCGTTCCTCGCGAGCATCGCGCTCGTCGGCCTCGGCTGGTTCATCCGCGCGAAGGTGCCCGAGTCGCCCGACTTCGAGAAGATGCAGCGCCAGGGCAAGGCCGAGAAATCACCGGTGACGGCCGCGCTGCGCCGCCATCCGCGCGAGGTGCTGACGATCGTCGGCGCGCGCGCCGCCGAGAACACCTGGTTCTACATGGTGGTCACGTTCGCGCTCGCCTACGCGACGCAGCAGCTGCATCTGCCGAAGGCCGAGATGCTGCACGCAATCACGGCCGGCGCGGCGCTGTCGCTCGTCACGATGCCGCTGTGCGGCCACCTGAGCGACCGCATCGGCCAGCGCCGGATGTTCGCGATCGGCCTCGTGCTGATGTGCGCGTTCGCCGCGCCGTTCTTCATGATGCTCGGCACGCAGCAGACGTCGTACGCGTGGTGGGCGATCGTGCTCGGCCTCGGCGTCGTGTTCCCGATCCTCTATGCGCCGGAATCGCTGCTGTTCGCGCAGCAGTTCCCCGCGGAAATCCGCTACAGCGGCATCTCGCTGTCGGTGCAGCTCGCCGGCGTGATCGGCGGCGGCTTCGCGCCGATGATCGCGACGTCGCTGCTCAAGGCCGGCGGCGGCCAGCCGCATTACGTGATCGCGTACCTCGTCGGCTTCGGCGTGTTCGCGCTCATGTGTACCGCGTTGATGCGACCGGCACGCGCGTGAGCACGCCGGCCGGCATTCGATCGATTTCAGTTCAGCCTGCTGCCCGCCGCGTATCCACGCGCGGCGGACGCAGACACCCTTTTCGTCGTCATACCGCTTTACGGAGACATCCATGAACGCCGCAGTTCCCCAGACCACCCTCGCCCTGCCCACCGCCAAGCTGCTGATCGACGGCGCGTTCGTCGAATCGCAAAGCGCCGAATGGGGCGACATCGTCAACCCGGCGACGCAGGAAGTGATCGGCCGCGTGCCGTTTGCGACGCTCGACGAGGTCGACGCCGCGATCGCGTCCGCGCAACGCGCGTTCCAGACCTGGAAGACGACGCCGATCGGCGCGCGGCTGCGCATCATGCTGAAATTCCAGGATCTCGTGCGCCGCAATCTCGAACGGATCGCGCACACGCTGACGGCCGAGCAAGGCAAGACGCTGCCCGACGCACAGGGCGACATCTTCCGCGGCCTCGAAGTGGTCGAGCACGCGTGCTCAATCGGCACGCTGCAGCAAGGCGAATTCGCGGAGAACGTCGCGGGCGGCGTCGATACCTACACGCTGCGCCAGCCGATCGGCGTGTGCGCGGGCATCACGCCGTTCAACTTCCCCGGCATGATCCCGCTGTGGATGTTCCCGATGGCGATCGTGTGCGGCAACACGTTCGTGCTGAAGCCGTCGGAGCAGGACCCGCTGTCGACGATGCAGCTCGTCGAACTCGCGATCGAGGCCGGCGTGCCGCAGGGCGTGCTGAACGTCGTGCACGGCGGCAAGACGGTGGTCGACCGTCTCTGCACGCACCCGGACATCAAGGCGATCTCGTTCGTCGGCTCGACGCGCGTCGGCACGCACGTGTACAACCTCGGCAGCCAGCACGGCAAGCGCGTGCAGTCGATGATGGGCGCGAAGAACCATGCGGTCGTGCTGCCCGATGCGCACCGCGAGCAGTCGATCAACGCGCTCGTCGGCGCGGGCTTCGGCGCGGCCGGCCAGCGCTGCATGGCGACGTCGGTCGTCGTGCTGGTCGGCAAGGCGCGCGACTGGCTGCCCGATCTCGTCGAAAAGGCGAAGGCGCTGAAGGTCAATGCGGGCGCGGAAGCCGGCACGGACGTCGGGCCGGTCGTGTCGAAGGCTGCGAAGGAACGCATCCTGTCGCTGATCGACGAAGGCGTGAAGGCCGGCGCGAAGCTCGAACTCGACGGCCGCAACGTGAAGGTGCCCGGCTACGAGCAGGGCAACTTCGTCGGCCCGACGATCTTCTCGGGCGTGACGACCGACATGTCGATCTACACGGAAGAAATCTTCGGGCCGGTGGTGGTCGTGCTCGAAGCCGACACGCTCGATGAAGCGATCGCGCTCGTCAACCGCAACCCGATGGGCAACGGCGTGGGCCTGTTCACGCAGAGCGGCGCGGCCGCACGCAAGTTCCAGAGCGAGATCGACATCGGCCAGGTCGGCATCAACATCCCGATCCCGGTGCCGGTGCCCTACTTCAGCTTCACGGGCTCGCGCGGCTCGAAGCTCGGCGATCTCGGCCCGTACGGCAAGCAGGTCGTGCAGTTCTACACGCAGACGAAGACGGTCACCGCGCGCTGGTTCGACGACGACGCGACGGCCGGCGGCGTGAACACGACGATCGCGCTGCGCTGACCCCGGGAGCCTGCACATGGAAATCGCATTCATCGGACTCGGCAACATGGGCGGCCCGATGGCCGCCAACCTGCTGAAAGCCGGCCACGCGCTGACGGTGTTCGACCTCGACGCGCACGCGGTCGACGTCGCGGTGCGCGCCGGCGCGACGGCCGCCGGCTCGCCGCGTGAAGCGGCCGCGCGCGGCGCCATGGTGATCACGATGCTGCCGGCCGCGCAGCACGTGCGCGCGGTGTATCTCGGCGATGACGGCGTGCTGGCCGGCGCGCGCGCCGGCGCTGCGCTGATCGACTGCAGCACGATCGATCCGGGCACCGTGCGCGCGGTGGCCGAGGCCGCCGCGCAGCGCGACTTCCCGCTCGCCGACGCGCCCGTGTCGGGTGGCACGGGCGGTGCGCAGGCCGGTACGCTGACCTTCATGGTCGGCGCGGACGCCGCGCTGTTCGAGCGCATCCGCCCGGTGCTGCTCGACATGGGGAAAAACGTCGTGCAGTGCGGCGGCACGGGCACCGGGCAGATCGCGAAGATCTGCAACAACCTGCTGCTCGGGATCTCGATGATGGGCGTATCGGAAGCGATGGCGCTCGGCGCGGCGCTCGGAATCGATCCGGCCGTGTTGGCCGGCATCATCAATACGTCGACCGGCCGCTGCTGGAGCTCGGACGCGTACAACCCGTATCCGGGCGTGAGCGACACCGCGCCGGCCGCGCGCGGCTACGCGGGCGGGTTCGCGGCGAACCTGATGCTGAAGGATCTCGGGCTCGCGACCGAAGCGGCGCGCAGCGCCCACCAGCCGGTATGGATGGGCGCGCTCGCGCAGCAGCTCTATCAGTCGATGAGTCAGCAGGGGCTCGGCACGCTCGACTTCTCCGCGTGCGTGAAGCTGTACGAGGCGCAGCCGGCGTAACCGCCGCAGCCCGCACCGGACGTGCGCCGACCCGCGATGTGCCTGGACGGCATCGCGGGTCGTTTTGCATGCGGGGGAAGGAAAACGTGCGGCAGAGACGGCGCGTCAGCGCCGCCGGCCGTTCAACCGCGCGGGTTCGACGCCGTCTCGAAGGTCGGATGGCACTCGAACGCGAGTTCGGAGCGCGCGCCGACACGGCTGCCGCCGGTCAGCGATTCCTGCTTCATGCTCGCGCGCATGCCGCGCTGCGTGCAGTAGTTGGTGGCTTCGTCGACGGCCTTCGTATGGGCATCGGCCCACGTCGTCGACACACCGACCGTACGTGTCGTCACGGTATAGACGTTCGGGTTCGACGTCGCGGTCACGTCGGAAGCGGTCGAACACGCGGCGAGCAAGCATGCAGCAGCCGCGACGGTCAACCATCGCAAGGTTCGAAAGGAAACTGGAGTAGGCATGGGGGGCAAGCGCGCGCCGTTCGACGCGCATTGAGCAACATAGGCGACAGTATGCCTGCTCGATCGCCGGAGATCATGCCCCTTTCAGTGAACACATTGTTTCGAATGGTTAAACGATGATGAAAAATGGGGCAATATTTCCGCCTCCTTTCCGGGCCAGATCACGCCAGCGGGTAGTTTTGCCCGATCGCCGGTTGCCCGTCGCCCGCCTCCCGCAGCCCGTTGCCTGGTGGCCGATCAGTGCGCGGCTGCCTGCCGGATCCTTGCCGACGCTTCCTCGAGGTTCCGCCACGCCGGCTGCCCCGGCGCGTAGCGCGCGCGGATATATGCGGCCAGCTCGGCCATCTGCCGGTCGTCGAATGCGTCGCCGAAGCCCGGCATGTAGCCGAGTTCGCCGGTGGCCGGCTGGTCGATCCCGTGATGCAGCACGCGCAGCAGGTTGTCCGGCGCGGCCTGGCTGACGCTCGTGTTGAGCCCCATCAGCGGGCGTACGCCGAAATGCCCGACGCCGCCCGATTCCGCATGACAGACCGCGCACGCGGCGTCGAACGCACGGCGACCGTTCTCGAGGCCGAGCGTCGCGACGGTTTCCGCGCCGCGCGCCTGCCGGGCGGCCGCGTCGGCGGCGGCCGCGGCGTCGACGGGCGGCGACAGCGACGCAAGATAGTGCGCGATCGCCTGCACGTCGGCCTCGGGCAGCGACGCGAGCCCCGCGACGACGGGCGCCATCGGCCCGGCCGCGACGCCATGCTGCGCGGAGAAGCCCGTACGCAGGTAATCGAACAGTGCGCCTTCGGTCCACGGCACCGGCGAAGCCGGCGACGCGACGAGCGGCGGCGCGACCCAACCCTCGGCCTCGCCGCCCGACAGGTACGCAACACCGCCCTTCTCCGCACCCAGCGCGTTGCGCGGCGTATGGCACGCGCCGCAGTGCCCGGCGCCGTCGACCAGATACTTGCCGCGATTCCACGTCGCGGAGCGTGCCGGGTCCGGCGTGAACGGCCGCGCATCGTGAAACAGCCAGTTCCAGCCGGCGACGAGGCGTCGCTCGTCGAGCGGGAACGGCAGCTTCGTCTTCGGCGGCACGTGCTTCACCGGCGGCTGCGACATCAGGTACGCATAGAGCGCGAGCAGGTCGGGCTCGCTCAGCTTCGCGAACGCCGTGTACGGGAATGCCGGGTACAGGTGCGTGCCGTCGCGCGAGATGCCTTCGCGCATCGCGCGCGCGAACGCCGGATACGACCATGTGCCGATGCCGGTTTCCGGATCGGGCGTGAGGTTCGTCGTGTAGATCGTGCCGAACGGCGTATCGAGCGCGAGCCCGCCCGCGTTGGTCGCGCCGCCGGGCGCCGTGTGGCACACCGCGCAATCGCCGGCGAGGGCAACCAGGCGGCCGCGCTCGAGCGTCGCCGCGCTCCACATCGCGCCGTCCGC
>NZ_VWWH01000122.1:0-16603 GCF_011753045.1 Burkholderia sp. Ap-955 | reverse complement strand
CCTGCGCCGCCGGGGCCGCGCCGCGGCCGATCAGCGCGACGCGTGCGCCGCGCTCGCCGAGCCATGCGGCCGTCGCGACGCCCAGATGGCCGAATCCGCCGGTGATCGCGACTGCCTTGCCATTGAGATCGTGTTCCATCGATGTTTTCTCCTGGATCGAGGGTTGCTTGATGATGCGTGTTGCATGAGCCATGCCGGCCGCGGCATGCGTGCGCGGGCGGCAATGTGCCACAGGGTAGCGCCGTTCACGCATCCGTGCGCACGGTGACGAGGCTGCGACGGCGCAGTTCTTCCGTCGTTTCGCCCTGGTTGTCCGGGCACCAGCCCGGCGGCGGCAGCACGAAGCGGATCGCGGTCCACACGTCGCGGGACGTTGCGACGTCGCGGGCAAGGCTCGCCCAGTGCTCGGGCTCGACGACGAACGGATTGCGCGAGCGAGTCGGCGTGACGAGGCCGAAACGGCACGGCTCGTCGGCGCGCTCGGTGACATAGGTGCCGAACAGCCGGTCGAACTCGACCAGCACGCCACCGTCGTTCGCATCGAGATAGTCGAGGTTCAACGCGTGGTGCACGCGGTGCGCGGTCGGCGCGTTGAACACGTATTCGAGCCGACCTGCCATTTCGATCGCCACGTCGATCAAGTCGGTCGCCTCTCTCGGCGCAATCAGTCGAAAGCCTGTACCTTCCGGCTCGACGTCGTCGGACAGGCACGACTGATCGCCACGATTGAGCAGCAACACTTCCTCGACGAACGGCAACGCCGCGCATCAAGCAGGCCAGATGGAACAGGTTCTGGCCCAAGCCGTTTTCCCGGACGTTCCGGCCGGCGTGCGTGAGAACCGGGATTCCGATTCACATGATGGTTCACCCGAGCGCGTATGTGCGACTTACCACTGGTAGGATGCGCCAGCGCCGTACGTACTGCCGCCCGCTCCGTTGATCGCCACGCCTCCCTTGACCTTCAGGTTGTTCGTGATTCGGGCGGTGAAACCGACTGCCATTGCCTGATAGCCCTGGTAGCCGGCCGTTCCTATGCCGACCGAGAGCGTCTTCCCGGGATCGACTTCAGGAATCATCGTCAGCGCGGCGGCACCGGCAATGCCGGAATAGGCCATCCTTGCCACCTGGTTGACGTTCGACTGCACGGCTCCCAGTTGCGACATGTTGACCGCGTCCATCGGATTCATCCCGGGCGCAACGTTCGTGATCCTGCGTTCGTTGCCTACCGAGCCTACCGACACCGTGTTCGCCTCGCTCGCGACCGAGTTCGCGCCTAGCGCAACCGAATTCGCCGCTGTCGCTGCCGCTCCCGCACCCAGCGCTACCGAGTTGCTTCCCGCAGCGAGCGCGTTGGTACCGGCTGCCGTGGCGGAGCTGTCGACGGCCTGGGCTGCGGCGCCTGCCGTGGCCGACGCGGCCGTCATACCCTGAACAAGTTGCGCGGCGGAGGATGCTTTCGTACCGGTCGAGAGCGATCCCGAACTGGTGGACAGAGAAGCCGTCGCGGACGGTGTGGTGCTTTGCGCGGTACTGGTGCTGGTACTTGTCGAGGTCGATGTCGAGGTCGATGTCGAGAGCGCGGTGGAAGCAGGCGTACTCGTGCCTTGCGATCCCCCTTTGCCGAACCCCGGTGAGTTTATCTGCGTGGACAGGGAGGCCAGCCCCGTCGACAGCGATGTCACCGCGGTATTCAGCGTCGTCACCTTGCCGTTTGTCGTGCTCAGGCCGGTCGAAAGAGACGCAACGCCTGTGAAGAGCTGAACCACGCTGGTCGATGTGGAAACGCTCAACGTCGAAAGGTTGTTATTGACCGTGCTCAGGCTGTTGAGCCAGGAGGAAATCGAGCCGGAATACGACGTCGACAACGAGGCCAGATTGCTGTTTGTCGTGTTCAGGCTCGTGGATAGCGAAGTCACGCCGGTCGCCGCCGCGCTGATTCCCGTTGATGCCGATGTCGACAGGCTGGTGACGCTACTGTTGGTCATGATCAGGCCCGTCGACAGTGAACCGACTCTGCTGTTCGTCGTGTTCAAGCTCGTCGACAGCGAGCCGACCGTGCTGTTGGTCGTGTTCAAACCCGTAGAGAGCAAACTGACATTGCTGTTCGTCGTGGTCAGGCTCGTCGACAGCGAGCCGACGCTGCTGTTTGTCGTATTCAGGCTGGTCGACAACGAACCCACGTCGGTCGATTCCCGGGTCGACAGCGCGCCAAGGGTGCTGTTCGTGGTGTTCAGGCCGGTCGACAGTGAGGTCACGCCGCTTTGTGCCGTGCTGATGCCTGCTGCAGTCGAGGTCGACAGGCTGGCTACGGTGCTGTTCGTCGTGTTCAGGCCGGTCGACAGCGAGTTCACGCCGCTTTGTGCTGTGCTGATGCCCGCTGCAGTCGAGGTCGACAGGCTTGTCACGTTGCTGTTGGTCGCGTTCAGGCCGGTCGACAGCGAGCTCACACCGCTTTTTGCCGTGCTGATCCCTGCCGCGGTCGAGGTCGACAGGCTTGTCACGCTGCTGTTCGTCGCGTTCAAGCCGGTCGACAGTGAGCCCACACCGCTTTGTGCCGTACTGATCCCCGCCGCTGCCGAAGTCGACAGGCTCGTCACGTTGCTGTTTGTCGCGTTCAAGCCCGTCGACAGTGAGCCCACGCCGCTTTGTGCCGTGCTGATCCCCGCCGCGGTCGAAGTCGACAGGCTTGTCACGCTGCTGTTCGTCGCGTTCAAGCCGGTCGACAGTGAGCCCACACCGCTTTGTGCCGTACTAATCCCCGCCGCTGCCGAAGTCGACAGGCTCGTCACGTTGCTGTTTGTCGCGTTCAAGCCCGTCGACAGTGAGCCCACGCCGCTTTGTGCCGTGCTGATCCCCGCCGCGGTCGAAGTCGACAGGCTCGCCACGTTACTGTTTGTCGCGTTCAAGCCCGTCGACAGTGAGGTCACGCCGCTTTGTGCCGTGCTGATTCCTGCCGCGTTCGAAGTCGACAGGCTCGTCACGTTGCTGTTTGTCGCGTTCAAGCCGGTCGACAGTGAGGTCACGCCGCTTTGTGCCGTACTGATCCCCGCCGCTGCCGAAGTCGACAGGCTCGTCACGTTGCTGTTCGTCGCGTTCAAGCCCGTCGACAGTGAACCCACACCGCTTTGTGCCGTGCTGATCCCTGCCGCTGCCGAAGTCGACAGGCTTGTCACGCTGCTGTTCGTCGTGTTCAGGCCCGTCGACAGTGAGCCCACGCCGCTTTGCGCCGTGCTGATCCCTGCCGCTGCCGAAGTCGACAGGCTTGTCACGTTGCTATTTGTCGCGTTCAAGCCCGTCGAAAGTGAGCCCACGCCGCTTTGTGTCGTGCTGATCCGTGCCGCGGTCGAAGTCGACAGGCTGGCTACGTTGCTATTTGTCGCGTTCAATCCCGTCGACAGCGAGCCCACACCGCTTTGTGCCGTGCTGATCCCTGCTGCGGTCGAGGTCGACAGGCTCGTCACGCTGCTGTTGGTCGCGTTCAATCCCGTCGACAGCGAGCTGACATTGCTGTTGGTCGTGTTCAAGCTGGTCGACAACGAGCCCACGTCGGTTGACTCCTGTGTCGACAACGCACCGAGCGTGCTGTTCGTCGTGCTCAATCCCGTCGACAGTGAGCCCACACCGCTTTGTGCCGTGCTGATCCCTGCCGCGGTCGAGGTCGACAAGCTCGTCACGCTGCTGTTCGTCGCGTTCAGGCTAGTCGACAACGAACCCACGTCGGTTGACTCCTGTGTCGACAACGCACCGAGCGTGCTGTTCGTCGTGCTCAATCCCGTCGACAGTGAGCCCACACCGCTTTGTGCCGTGCTAATCCCTGCCGCGGTCGAAGTCGACAAGCTCGTCACGCTGCTGTTCGTCGTATTCAAGCCCGTCGACAACGAACTGACATTGCTGTTGGTCGTGGTCAGGCTGGTCGACAACGAGCCCACATCGGTCGATTCCTGTGTCGACAGCGCACCGACGGTGCTATTCGTCGTGCTCAGACCCGTCGACAGCGAGCCCACACCGCTTTGTGCCGTGCTAATCCCTGCCGCGGTCGAGGTCGACAGGCTCGTCACACTGCTGTTGGTCGTATTCAGGCTGGTCGACAGCGAACCCACGTCGGTCGATTCCTGTGTCGACAACGCGCCAAGGGTGCTATTCGTCGTGCTCAGGCCCGTCGACAGTGAGCCCACACCGCTTTGTGCCGTGCTGATACCGGCCGCGGTCGAAGTCGAAAGGCTCGTCATGCTGCTGTTGGTCGTGTCCAGGCCAGTCGACAGGCTCGTCACATTGCTGTTGGTCGTATTCAAGCTGGTCGACAACGAGCCCACACCACTTTGTGCCGTGCTGATCCCTGCCGCTGCAGAAGTCGACAGGCTCGTCACGTTGCTGTTCGTCGTGTTCAGGCTGGTCGACAACGAGCCCACGTCGGTCGATTCCTGCGTCGACAACGCACCGAGCGTGCTGTTCGTCGTGCTCAGCCCCGTCGACAGCGAGCCCACACCGCTTTGTGCCGTGCTGATCCCTGCTGCGGTCGAGGTCGACAGGCTTGTTACGCTGCTGTTGGTCGTGTTCAGGCTGGTCGACAGCGAGCTCACGTCGGTCGATTCCTGTGTCGACAGCGCACCAAGGGTGCTATTCGTCGTGCTCAGGCCCGTCGACAGCGAACCCACACCGCTTTGTGCCGTGCTGATCCCTGCCGCGGTCGAAGTCGACAGGCTCGTCACATTGCTGTTCGTCGCGTTCAGGCCGGTCGACAACGAGCTGACATTGCTGTTGGTCGTGGTCAGGCTGGTCGACAGCGATCCCACGTCGGTCGATTCCTGTGTCGACAGCGCACCAAGCGTGCTGTTGGTCGTGCTCAGGCCCGTCGACAGTGAGCCCACACCGCTTTGTGCCGTGCTGATCCCTGCCGCGGTCGAAGTCGACAGGCTCGTCACGTTGCTGTTCGTCGTATTCAAGCTGGTCGACAACGATCCCACGTCGGTCGACTCCTGCGTCGACAGCGCGCCGACGGCGCTGTTCGTCGTGCTCAATCCCGTCGACAGTGAACCCACACCGCTTTGTGCCGTGCTGATCCCTGCTGCGGTCGAGGTCGACAGGCTTGTTACGCTGCTGTTGGTCATGGTCTGGCTGGTCGACAATGAACTCACGTCGATCGACTCCTGCGTCGACAACGCACCAATGGTGCTATTCGTCGTGCTCAATCCCGTCGACAGTGAGCCCACACCACTTTGTGCCGTGCTGATACCGGCCGCTGCCGAAGTCGACAGGCTCGTCACGCTGCTGTTCGTCGTATTCAAGCCCGTCGACAGCGAGCTGACATTGCTGTTGGTCGTGGTCAGGCTGGTCGACAACGAGCCCACGTCGGTCGATTCCTGAGTCGACAGCGCACCAAGCGTGCTGTTGGTCGTGCTCAGGCCCGTCGACAGTGAACCCACACCGCTTTGTGCCGTGCTGATCCCTGCCGCGGTCGAAGTCGAAAGGCTCGTCACGTTGCTGTTCGTCGCATTCAGGCCCGTCGACAACGAACTGACATTGCTGTTGGTCGTGTTCAGGCTGGTCGACAACGAACCCACGTCGGTCGATTCCTGCGTCGACAGCGCACCAAGGGCGCTATTCGTCGTACTCAGCCCCGTCGACAGTGAGCCCACACCGCTTTGTGCCGTGCTGATCCCCACCGCAGCCGAAGTCGACAGGCTTGTTACGCTGCTGTTGGTCGTGTTCAGGCTGGTCGACAATGAACCCACGTCGGTCAATTCCTGCGTCGACAGCACACCAAGGGTGCTATTCGTCGTGCTCAAGCCCGTCGACAGTGAACCCACACCGCTTTGTGCCGTGCTGATCCCTGCTGCGGTCGAGGTCGACAGGCTTGTTACGCTGCTGTTCGTCGTGTCCAGGCCAGTCGACAGGCTCGTCACGTTGCTGTTCGTCGCATTCAGGCCGGTCGACAATGAACTGACATTGCTGTTGGTCATGGTCTGGCTGGTCGACAACGAACTCACGTCGATCGACTCCTGCGTCGACAACGCACCAATGGTGCTATTCGTCGTGCTCAGGCCCGTCGACAGCGAACCCACACCGCTTTGTGCCGTGCTGATCCCCACCGCAGCCGAAGTCGACAGACTTGTCACGCTGCTATTGGTCGTGTTCAGGCTGGTCGACAACGAACCCACGTCGGTCGATTCCTGCGTCGACAGCGCACCGACGGTGCTATTCGTCGTGCTCAGACCCGTCGACAGCGAGCCTACACCGCTTTGTGCCGTGCTGATCCCAGCCGCAGCCGAAGTCGACAGGCTCGTCACGCTGCTGTTGGTCGCATTCAGGCCGGTCGACAACGAACTGACATTGCTGTTGGTCATGGTCTGGCTGGTCGACAACGAGCTCACGTCGGTCGATTCCTGCGTCGACAGCGCACCGACGGTGCTGTTCGTCGTGCTCAAGCCCGTCGACAGCGATCCCACACCGCTTTGTGCCGTGCTGATCCCTGCCGCGGTCGAAGTCGACAGGCTCGTCACGTTGCTGTTCGTCGCGTTCAGGCCGGTCGACAACGAGCTGACATTGCTGTTGGTCGTGTTCAGGCTGGTCGACAACGAACCCACGTCGGTCAATTCCTGCGTCGACAGCGCACCGACGTTGCTGTTCGTCGTGCTCAATCCCGTCGACAGCGAGCCCACACCACTTTGTGCCGTGCTGATCCCTGCCGCTGCCGAAGTCGACAGGCTCGTCACGCTGCTGTTGGTCGTATTCAAGCTGGTCGACAATGAACCTACGTCGGTCAATTCCTGGGTCGACAACGCACCGAGCGTGCTGTTGGTCGTGCTCAGGCCCGTCGACAGTGAGCCCACACCGCTTTGTGCCGTGCTGATCCCTGCCGCTGCCGAAGTCGAAAGGCTCGTCACGCTGCTGTTGGTCGTATTCAAGCTGGTCGACAATGAACCCACATCGGTCAACTCCTGCGTCGACAATGCACTGACGGTACTGTTCGTCGTGCTCAGCCCCGTCGACAGTGAGCCCACACCACTTTGTGCCGTGCTGATCCCAACCGCAGCCGAAGTCGACAGGCTCGTCACGCTGCTGTTGGTCGTGGTCAGGCTGGTCGACAACGAGCCCACGTCGGTCGATTCCTGCGTCGACAACGCACCGAGCGTGCTGTTGGTCGTGCTCAGGCCCGTCGACAGTGAGCCCACACCGCTTTGTGCCGTGCTGATCCCTGCCGCAGTCGAAGTCGACAGGCTCGTCACGTTGCTGTTCGTCGTATTCAAGCTGGTCGACAATGAACCCACATCGGTCAACTCCTGCGTCGACAATGCACTGACGGTACTGTTCGTCGTGCTCAATCCCGTCGACAGCGAGCCCACACCGCTTTGTGCCGTGCTAATCCCTGCCGCGGTCGACGTCGACAGGCTCGTCACGTTGCTGTTCGTCGCGTTCAGGCCCGTCGACAGCGAGCTCACACCGCTTTGTGCCGTGCTGATCCCCGCCGCTGCCGAAGTCGATAGGCTCGTCACGTTGCTGTTCGTTGTGTTCAGGCCCGTCGACAACGAGCTGACATTGCTGTTGGTCGTATTCAGGCTGGTCGACAACGAGCTCACGTCGGTCGATTCCTGTGTCGACAGCGCACCAAGCGTGCTGTTGGTCGTGCTCAAGCCAGTCGACAGCGAGCCCACACCGCTCTGTGCCGTGCTGATCCCCACCACTGCCGAAGTCGACAGGCTTGTCACGCTGCTGTTCGTCGCGTTCAGGCCCGTCGATAGCGAACTCACACCGCTTTGTGCCGTGCTAATCCCTGCCGCGGTCGAGGTCGACAGGCTCGTCACGCTGCTGTTCGTCGAGCTCAGGCCGGTCGACAGCGAGCCCACGCCGCTTTGTGCCGCGCTGATCCCCGCCGCTGCAGAAGTCGACAGGCTCGTCACGCTGCTGTTCGTCGCGTTCAGGCCCGTCGATAGCGAACTCACACCGCTTTGTGCCGTGCTAATCCCTGCCGCGGTCGAGGTCGACAGGCTTGTCACGTTGCTATTCGTCGAGCTCAGGCCGGTCGACAGCGAGCCCACACCGCTTTGTGCCGTGCTGATCCCTGCCGCTGCCGAAGTGGACAGGCTCGTCACGCTGCTGTTTGTCGCGTTCAAGCCGGTCGACAGTGAGCCCACACCGCTTTGTGCCGTGCTGATTCCTGCCGCTGCCGAAGTCGACAGGCTCGTCACGCTGCTGTTCGTCGAGCTCAGGCCCGTCGACAGCGAGCTCAGGCCGGTTGACAGTGAGCCCACGCCGCTTTGCGCCGTGCTGATCCCCGCCGCGGCCGAAGTCGACAGGCTCGTCACGCTGCTGTTCGTCGAGCTCAGGCCCGTCGACAGCGAGCTCACACCGCTTTGCGCCGTGCTGATCCCCGCCGCTGCAGAAGTCGATAGGCTCGTCACGTTGCTGTTTGTCGTGCTCAATCCCGTCGACAGCGAGCCCACGCCACTTTGTGCCGTGCTGATCCCCGCCGCTGCCGAAGTCGACAGGCTCGTCACGCTGCTGTTCGTCGAGCTCAGGCCGGTCGACAGTGAGCCCACGCCGCTTTGCGCCGTGCTTATCCCTGCCGCTGCAGAAGTCGACAGGCTCGTCACGCTGCTGTTCGTCGTGCTCAATCCCGTCGACAGCGAGCCCACGCCACTTTGTGCCGTGCTGATCCCCGTCGAACTCGAAGTCGACAGGCTCGTCACGTTGCTGTTTGTCGAGCTCAGGCCGGTCGACAGCGAGCCCACACCGCTTTGTGCCGTGCTGATCTCCGCCGCGGCCGAAGTCGACAGGCTCGTCACGCTGCTGTTTGTCGAGCTCAGGCCGGTCGACAGCGAGCCCACACCGCTTTGTGCCGTGCTGATCCCCGTCGAGCTCGAAGTCGACAAACTCGTCACTTTGCTATTTGCCGTACTCAAACCCGTCGACAGCGAGTTCACTCCGCTCTGCGCCGTGCTGATCCCCGTCGAGCTCGAGGTCGACAGGCTCGTCACGTTGCTGTTCGTCGTACTCAAACCCGTCGACAGCGAGTTCACTCCGCTCTGCGCCGTGCTGATCCCCGTCGAGCTCGAAGTCGACAAACTCGTTACGTTGCTGTTCGTCGTACTCAAGCCCGTCGACAGCGAGTTCACGCCGCTCTGAGCCGTACTGATCCCCGTCGAGGTCGAAGTCGACAGGCTCGTCACGTTGCTGTTGGTGGTGCTCAGCCCCGTCGACAGCGAGTTCACCCCGCTCTGAGCCGTACTGATCCCCGTCGAGGTCGAAGTCGACAGGCTCGTCACGTTGCTGTTGGTGGTGCTCAGCCCCGTCGACAGCGAGTTCACGCCGCTCTGGGCCGTACTGATCCCCGTCGAGGTCGAAGTCGACAGGCTCGTCACGTTGCTGTTGGTGGTGCTCAGCCCCGTCGACAGCGAGTTCACTCCGCTCTGCGCCGTGCTGATCCCCGTCGAGCTCGAGGTCGACAGGCTCGTCACGTTGCTGTTGGTGGTGCTCAACCCCGTCGACAGCGAGTTCACCCCGCTTTGCGCCGTGCTGATGCCGGTCGAAGCCGACGTCGACAAGCTGAAAAGTTGCGAGCCGTTAACCGCATCCGTTGACGTCGATGTCACGGTCCCGGCCGTAACATTGATGATCTTGCGCGTTGCCAGCGTACCGCTGCCAGCGCCCACGCTCACCACGTTACTCTGCCCCCCGTCGGTGCTACCGTAACCCAAAGCAACGCTGTTTGACCCAGTGGCCGTCACACTGCCGCCGATTGCCACCGAGTTTTGCCCAGCGCCGGTCGCACCGTAGCCGATCGCGACGGTGTTGGACGCACTGACTCCAGCACCTGCATTCACCCCCAACGCCACGTTTCCGTTTCCGGTTAAGTTCTGCCCGGCGGCCTCTCCAATGGTCGTGTTGTAGTCCCCCGTGAGACCGTTCCCCGAATTGGCCCCGACTGCCGTGTTGTAACCGGCGCTGACTCCGCTACTGCCTTGTCCGCTGCGATATCCGTAGAACGTGCTGTAGCTCCCGCCTGCCCCAGCGTTGTTGGTCACACCACTTCCACAAATGTTGCTATTGCCGGTGCCGCCGTTTTGGCAGGTGCCGTCCGCCCACCCCACCTGCGACAATGACATGCACGCACCAGCCACCAACGCCGCAGCCGCCACCGCACGCACGCGCCGCGCCGCCCGGGTTCGCCCGCCTGACTTCCCCTGTCCCGTCGCGCTCTCCGCGACGACAACCATCTGATTCAGTCGTTTGCTGAAAATGCACTTGTAGATCTTGTTCATGTTCGCCCCCAGTTTTCATCAGCGCCAGTTCGCGGAGAGCGCTTGCAGACAGGTTCCCCAGTCCGCGCGCGCTTCTTGCCTGTATGTCACGACATCGGGATACCAGGCGGTATCGCCAAACCACCGCCAATCGGCATGCTTTTGCAAAAGCACATGCGTCTTCAGTCCAAGCGCACCCGCAAGGTTGGCGCTCGACGTACACACCGACACGATTTCATCCAGGCACTGCATTGCCGCTGCAGTCCGGCTGAAGTCGGTCAAAAAATGAGAAAGATCGGTAACAGGCAAATCGGGCACACCGGCGAGAACCGCGCGATGCTCAGTGGGCATCAGAGAATAGAAGTGCACACCGCCAATGTTTTTCAGATATGCGTTCAGCAGCTCCGACGGCACACTGCGCGCAAGCCGGTTCGACGCGGTCGAGACGGGATTGGCCGACCACACGATGCCGATATGCCGGCAGCCATCGCCCGAGCGAGACTGCGCGACCAACTGCCGCGCCGTGCGCTGATCCTCCGGCGCGGGCTTCAGATAAGCGATCGGCTCAGGTTTGTCCAGCCACAAAGGTAAATCGCCGATCGGGATTCGCCAGATTCGTGAGGACTCTTTATCGAATGTGCGAAGATCCGGCTCTTGCGTGACCATTCCCCCCAGTACCGATGCCGACGGGAAACTCTCGCGGAACAGCCGCACCAGCGCGGGCCGGCACACCACCACCACGCGCATGTTGGCCGACCGTGCCCGCTTCAGCAGCAGCGGCAAAAACGCGGCAAACAGAATCTCGTCACCGGCTCCCTGTTCGCCGGAAACAATCAATGTCGAGCCCGATTCGAACTGGCCACTCCATGTGGAATACGGAAAGCTCATGCCCTTGAGGCTGATTTCTTTGCCCGCATCGAAACGCTTCGCATAATGTGGCCAGGCGTCCCTGAACCGTCCCCTGCCAAGCAGAAAATGCGCGTATTCCCAATGCGTGACCGGATCGTCGTCTGCGGCAATTTGCGTCTCGAACAGGGCCCGGGCACGCTCATCCAGTCCCAGATAAGCGCAGCACACGGCCATTCGGTGTGCCGCCTTGTCGCGCAATCTGCCCTCGAGGTGAGCCAGCCGGTCAAAGCATTCGAGCGCCTTGTCGAAATGCTCCCGGAGCCGGAGAAGCTCGCCGTAATTCCATAACGCATTGGCACAATCCGGATCTCTTTCCAGGCAGGCGCGATACTCAACCATCGCGCGTTCTTGCTGCCCGGATTCGTGCAAGGCAACGGCCAGGTTGTAGCGAATCTGCGGATCATGCGGTGCGAGCGCGGCAGCCCGAGTGAACACCTCAAGCGCCTCGTGTGTTCGACCACCTTGGGTCAATGCCACGCCCAGGAGCAGACGCAGGAAGCCGCTGCCCTGATCGATGGAGATGGCCTGTCTCGCACACGCGGCACTTTGCTCGAAGTGCCCGACATTCAGAAGTTGCAACGCCCGCTGCGAAAGCGCGCCGACGGCCACCCGCAAGCCGGGTTCGACGTCCCCTGTCGCACCTGCTGGAAGCGGCAAACCATCGGCGATGCATGCCGGCCGTGCAGGTGGCGAATACAAGACTTTTCTGTTTTTCATGCTCACCCCGAACATGTCGTTTATCGAGCGCTCATCGCACGCGTGGGCGCTGCTCAATCGACATAGACGGAACGGTGATACGTGTAGGCAGCCATAGGGCGCCCGAAGCGTACTTGGACATGATTTCCCCGATTTTCATGTTGTCTGTTCGTCGCCTGCACTGGCGATACGGCCGTGCGGCTTGGATGTGTGCGAAACACGTGAGCAAGGAGCAGACCAGCACTCGGCAGCTCAATGATCAAGGGGCTGTGCGGTCAATGCGCGATGTGATGCAACGTTCGGACCCCAGCGTTGTTTCAGTTCTGAAACGCAAGGAGGCCATGCCGATTCGCCAAGTCCGGCGTGCGGCAAGGAAACGTACGAACGATGCGGATTTGCGTCGATGGCAAACGCTCGATTCCCACGCCTCTCATTGCCGTGATTTATCGAGAATTGTTTCAATCGTGCAACCCGTGGCCGGGCACACGACCGCTTGGGGCAGGCGTTCTTTTCGGGCATGCATGGCCCCGTCGCCATTTGCAAGCTTCCTTTTCGTGATGTCGAAACGGTCTGCATGCATGTATCCGCCCGGCCAGTTCTCGAACAGCGGCACCGCGGTCGGCCCGAACGGCCGCTCGGTCCAGCACAGCGGCGACACGAGCTGCGCGGGCGGCACCTGCTCGCACACGGGTTCGCTGACAGGCTCCGACGGCCACAGCGCAACGACGTCTGGCAGCGTGACGCGCAACGGCCCCGGCGAGTATTCGTCGAGCGGCACGATTACGGGCTCGATCGGCAACACGACCAGCCACACGGCAAAACAACTCGCGACGCAGAAGGCGGCAAATGCGTGGCGGCCGACGGCGTCGGCGAGCTGACGCACCGGGCCGCCGCCTGCGAGGCCCGACGGGCACGCAGACGAGCGTCCGGGCATAATGCGCGAGGCCGGTCCGGCGCCACGCCCGTGCCGGCCCCCTGACGGCCCGCATCACTTCCCGTCCCGAATCCTGAACTTCAATCCGTCAACTTCATGCAAGTACTCGTCGTAGGAACCGGCAAGCTGGCCAGCGAACTGCTCGACGCGCACCGGCTCGACCCCGCAACCTGCCGCGTGATCCCCTGGTCGGACAGCGCGCGCGACGATGCGCAGCGCAGCGACGCCCGAACGATCGTCGTGCATGCCGGTTCCGGCCGCGAACTTCCCGCCGTGATCGCGTTCTGCGAGGCCACCGGATCGCCACTCGTCGAACTGTCGACCGGCTCCGAGCTCGAAACCGGCTCGCACGCTTTCCCGGTCGTGCTGTGCCCGAACACGAACATCCTGATGCTCAAGTTCATGAGCATGCTGGAAACCAGCGGCCACCTGTTTCACGACTGCCGGATCAGCCTGACGGAGTCGCACCAGGCCGGCAAGACGTCCGTCCCCGGCACGGCCGTCGGGATCGGCCAGTCGCTCGGCGTGCGGCCGGAAGACATCCGCTCCGTGCGCGACCCGGACGTGCAGCGCAGCGAATTCGCGGTCGCCGAGGATCAGCTCGGCCGCCACGCGATACACCGGATACGCATCGACGACGGCGCGTGCAGCCTGCAGTTCGAATCGCGCGTGGTGGGTGCGACGCCTTACGCAGACGGCGTGTCGCGCATCGTCGACGCCGTCCGGCAGCACGATCTCGGGCACCGCCGCTATTCGATCGTCGAGTTCATCCGCAACGGCTGGCTGTAATCGCGGCGATACACGGCGGGCGGCACGCGCGCATGGCGTCGGAGACATTCATTTGCGCAACGCCGGAAGTGGTTCGGCGCTGATTTCCGACGATGTCGTCGATCGCCCGATCCGCGACATCCGGGCCGCCATGAATCTCGCGACCGGCGCCTGACGTCCCGCATGGCCGGCGGTCGAGATCGCGCCAGCCGGCTTCGCCGCCACGGCCGCTCGTGAAATTCGACGAGCAATCGCCCTGCCGCATTCGCTGGTAAGTTATCGGCCGGGGTTCATTCACCGAGACGGGGGCGCGAGTCACCACCAACGTCGGCGCCTGAACCGCTACCCTCGACCTCCGTCCGACAGGAGCGCAACCGATGACCCGCCCCGATTTCATCAAGCACTGGACCGAACTCGAAGAACCGGAAGCGCATTGCTATCGCGGCGATACCGAGCCGATGGCGCTGGACGCACCGCTTTCCGCCGAACTCGGCATCACGCGTATCGGCATTCATCACGTAAGGCTTCTGCCGGGCCGACGGACGTCCTATCCGCATGCCGAAAGCACCGAGCAGGAATTTGTATACGTGCTCGAGGGCAAGCCCGACGTCTGGATCGACGGCGTGCTTCACCCCGTTACCGAAGGCGATTCCGTCGCGTTTCCGGCAGGCACCGGCATCTGCCACACCTTCATCAACAACACGAAGGACGAAGTCAGGCTGATGGTGATCGGTGAACGTCCGCGCGACGACAACCGCATCCGCTACCCGATGAACCAGGCGTATGAACTGACCCGCGCGGACCGCTGGGTGGACTGGCCCGACAGACCGCTCGGGGACCATGACGGGACGCCGGACTGACGCCTGCGCGGAGGCCCCGGGCGGAACCCGCCGAGCCCGCTGCGCAAACGCGCAGCGGGCCGCCGGAACCGCCCTGTTCCGCCGGTCATTACCCGCTCGACCGTTACTCGCCCCCAAGCACCGCCCCGCTCTCGGGCAACGTCGCACCGCCGTCGACGACGATCGTCTGCCCCGTGATGTACGCGGCATCCGCCGATGCGAGAAACAGCATCGCGTTCGCGATATCTTCCGGCTCGCCCATCCGCGCGAGCGGAATGTCGCGCGCGATCTGCGCCGCGACCGACGCGTCGCCGAGATTGCCGGCCGCCGGCGTGCGGATCATGCCCGGCTCCACGCCGTTGACCGTCACGTTGCGGCGCGCAAGCTCCAGCGCCGCGGCGCGAATGAAGCCGTTCACGCCGGCCTTCGACGCCGCATAATGCGCGAGCCCGGGATACACGACACGCGGCCCCGTCACCGACGACGTGACGAGCAGACGCCCCGCCCCCGCGCGCTCGAATGCCGGCAACGCGGCCTGCGCGAGCCAGAACAGCGCCGACAGGTTGACCGACAGCGTCCGGTCGAGTGTCGGCTCGTCGATCTGCGTGAACGGCGTCAGCGGAAAATACGCGGCATTGTGGACGACGACGTCGAGCCGGCCACCGTCGCGCTCGACCGCCTCGACCAGTGCGCGCAGTTCGTCGCGGCTGGCGGCATCCACCCGATAGGCGCGCGCCTCGCCGCCCGTGCTCGCGAGCGCATCGGCCTGCGCGGCGGCGGCCTCGCCGTTCAGGTCGGCAAGCGCGACGAACGCGTCGGATTCCGCGAATCGGCGTGCGATTGCCGCGCCGATTCCCTGCGCGGCGCCCGTGACGAGCACGACGCGCCCGCTGAAATCCGCCCGCAGGCGGCCGCTGCCCGGCACGGCATTCATCGTTGCGCCTCGCCGCCGAGCGGATGCACGGTTTCGTTCAGCACCTGCGCGTGCGCGCCGATCGGGAAGTTCGACAGCGTGCCGAAATCGCCGCCCTGGTAGCCGAAGATCTTGCCGTCGGTCTTGCGCTGCGCGAGGTCGATCAGCACGACGCCGAGCGTGGGCACCATCTTTTCGCGCCACACGAACAGATACAGCTCGTCTGCAATCCTGAAGTAATGGCAGCGGTCGACATCGGCCAGCCCGCCTTCGACACCCTGCAGGCACTGCCACGCGTAGAAATTCTCGTTCAGGTAGATGTGCTCGTAGCATTCGGTCGGGCTATAGCGATACATCGTCCGCTTGCCGATCAGCTCGCGCGTGGGCCCGTGCAACGGCCCCGGCTGCGTGTGGCCGCCGAGCGTGCCGTGCCGGAACTCGGCCTCGACGCCCGTCAGCGGCAGCCCGCGCGCAACCCGCGTGAATGCGTCGATGCGCGTGTCGGCTTCGGTCGGCAGCGTGCCGATGACCGACGTCCAGACACCGTTGTCGAGGTCGATCACGAGATTGACCGACGTCGCGCGAGCGGCCGAATCGATGTAGTCGACGAAGTACAGCCCGTCGCGCAGCCGCGTCACGCGGCACGGCTCGCGGCCGCCCGTATCGGTCGCCGCATCGCGCCACTGCAGTGCGCCGGGCTCGAACGTATAGATGCGCCACGCACCCGATGTGTCGCCGAGCGCAAGTGTCCGCCCGGCGAGCGCATCGACGGATGCAAGGATGTTCGCTTCCGGCGCGAAGCCGTCCGCGAGCGCGCCAACCTGAATGAATACCGGATCCTGTCGTTCCACCTGCCGTCTCCCGCGCAGCTTCAGGCCCGGCGGGCCATGTACGCTGCTCATGTGCACATGGTGGGGGCTGCGCGCATCGCGCGGTATCGGCCAAAAGGATGAAGGGCGCGCGGCGCCGGAACGCGCTAAAGTGCACGACATCCGCGCCGCGACCGGCGCGAGGAGCGCACATGCACCGCGTCACCCATTACCGACGGACCGACGAAGGCATCGAGGCAATCAGCCTCGAATCCGACCGTGCATTTCCGCGCCACGCGCACGACGAATTCGGGGTCGGTGTGATCGTCAGCGGCGCGCACCGGTCGTGGAGCGGTCGCGGGCAGGTCGACGCCTCGTTGCCAGGGAAACGTGATCGCGCATTCGCGGAACGCGGTGCGGATCTGCTCGAGGTCGGCGAGATCGAATGGACTCCCGTCGCCATAGCTGGCATTGCGCGGAATTCGATCCTCGCCGAA
>NZ_VWWH01000121.1:0-16857 GCF_011753045.1 Burkholderia sp. Ap-955 | reverse complement strand
GATCGCCTGCGCGAGCTCGTGGCGCACGCGCGCGCAGTCGCGCTCCGCGTCGTAGCCGCGCACGCCTGCCGCGACGCCGGGCGGGCTCGCGTTCAGCGCGGACGACAGCGTGATCGCGTCGGTCCAGCCGAGCCACTGGCTCAGCCGGTCGGACAGCGTCTGCCGGGATTCCGCGACGTCGGCGTCGGCCAGGCGCGCGAGCAGCCGGACGAGCGCCGGGCCGCTCAGCGCCGGGCGCGGAGGTGCTTGCACCATGCTGCAAACCGTCAAAAAAGGCAGCAGTTTACACGCCGCCGGGCGGTCGGCCGCCAGAATCGGGGAACCGGCGCCGATCGGCGCAGCGTGCGACACACGCGAACGCCCGCCGCGCAAGGCTCGGCGGGCGACCGGGGGCTGCTGCGGCGGCGGTCCTGCCGGGCCCTTGCCCTTGCCCTTGCCCTTGCCCTTGCCCTTGCCCTTGCCCTGGCCCTCGCCCTCGCCCTCGCCCTGGCCCTGGCCCTCGCCCTTGACCTCGCCCTGGCCCTGGCCCTGGCCCTCGCCCTTGACCTCGCCCTTGACCTCGCCCTTGACCTCGCCCGCCGCCCGCCGCCCGTCCATCGCAAAATATCGTCCGACGATACCTGCCACGTTGCACTAACATCAAAGCACCCGTCGAGCCACGCGTGCCGGCCGCGGGCGGCGCCGCCGAGACCGGGCGCCACCGACCCACGAACAACAGACGGGCCCGGCCCGACCGCACACGATGCTTGCCAATCTCGTCACGCGCCTGCGCGACCTTTTCGGCAAACCGCCGACCCCGCAGGCCTTCGCCGAACGCCTGATCGCCACGCTGCGCGCATCGGGCGACACACGCACCTGGCGCCACGAGGACGAGAAGGGCTGCCTCGTCCAGTCGGATGTGCCGTCGAACATCATCAACCTGCACAACCTGTTCCACGACTACGCGGCCGCGAAGCCGTCCGAGCGGGACACCGTGCTGAAGCGCCAGGCGAACGCGATGCTGCAGCACGAGATCCCGACGAATTTCGCCGCCGCGCGCGCGAAGCTGCGCCCCGTGATCCGCAGCGCGACCGAGCGCTACGTGACGGCGCTGCAAACGGCCGGGCAGTTCGGCATAACGGAGCTGGCGTTCCGGCCGCTGTGCGAGAACATCGAAATCGGCATCGCATACGATGGCGAGCTCAACATCGCGCGCCTGCCGACCGCGACGCTCGACCAATGGGGCGTCTCGTTCGACGAAGCCTGCGACATCGCGATCGGCAACCTGCGGGCCGAATCGTCGACGCCGTGGGCCGCGCTGCCGAACGGGGTATTCCTGTCGCAATTCGACGACTCGTACGACGCGGCGCGGCTGCTGCTGACCGACCTGCTCCACCGGCAGCCGATCGCCGGCGCGCCGGTCGTGATGGCGCCGAACCGCGCGGTGCTGCTGCTCACCGGCGACCGCAACCCGGCCGGGCTCGCCGCCATGGTCGACCTCGCCGAACAGGCGCAGGCGCAGCCGCGCGCGCTGCCGCCGCTGATGCTGCGCTGGAACGGCGCCGCCTGGCGGCGCTTCGTGCCGGCAGGGCTCGAAGCGAAGCTGCATGCGCTGCGCATCGGCGAGCTCGCGGGCGACTACCAGGATCAGCGGATGCTGCTCAGCGACGTGCATGAGCGCGACGGCACCGACATCTTCGTGGCGACCTACTCGGTGTACAAGCGCCAGGACGGCAGCCTGTTCAGCGTCGGCGTATGGAGCGAAGGCGTGCCTTCCCTGCTGCCCGAGACGGATATCGTCGCGCTCCATCGCGGCTCGACGGGGCAGTCCGCCTACGTGCCGATGGCCGAACTGCTGCGCACCTGCGGCGACCTGATGACGGCCACCGGGCATCGCCCGGTGCGGTATGAAGTGAAGGAATTTCCGGACGACGCGCGGTTCGCGGCGCTGCTGGCGCGGTTCAGCGAAACCTGACGCCGATGCGCGTTCGCGCGGCGCGCGCCGACGGCCGGCCACGGGAATGGCCGGCCGCCGTGCGATGCAAATCGGGAATGGAAGCGGTCAGATGCCCGCTTTCGGGGCGTTCAGGATCAGTCGCAGCCCGAGCAGCGTGATCGCGCCGGCGGCGATGCGGTCGACCCACTTCTTCGCGCGCAGGTAGAGCTCGCGCGGCCGGCGCGTGGAAAAGCACAGCGCAACGATCGTGTACCAGCCGAACTCGACGCCGAACACGAGCGGCGGCAGCGCCAGATAGCACCACAGCGGCGGATGCTGCGGGAGCAGCGCCGCGAAGATGCTGCCGTACCAGATCGCCGTCTTCGGGTTGCTGAGCTGGGTCGTCAGGCCCGTCCAGAACGACTTGCGCGCGCTGCCGCCGGCCATCGCCTGCGGATCGTCCATCGCGATCGGCCGGTCGGCGCCGCGCCAGATCTTCGACGCCATGTAGATCAGGTACGCGCCGCCCGCCACCTTGAGGCCCACGTACAGCCATTCGACGGCCTGCAGCAGCGTATAGAGCCCGGCGAGCGCGACGCCGCCGAACACGATGCCGCCGATGCCCATGCCGAGCGCGGTGGCGAGCCCGTCGCGACGCGACAGCCCGATCGAATTGCGGGCAACCAGCACGAAGCTCGGGCCCGGAATCATCGCGCCGAGAAACAGCGCAGCCAGGATGGCGAGTACGGCGGCCGATGCAGTCATCGAAGTCTCCTTGGTGAGCGACGCTCAATCGCCAGCGCCTGCGTGTCGTTTCCGATGGTCGAGTCGCTGATTCTGGCACGCTTCGCGCATGGCCGAAACCGGTTTTGCGCTGCTATGCTGGCCCTCTTTCCCGTCATTCGCGCCGCCCCCATGATCGAGATTCGCGCCGCCCGCTATCCCGACGACGCCCGTGTCGTCGAGGCGATCTTCCGCGAGTACATCGCCAGCCCGACCGTCAGCCTCGAATTCCAGGACTACGAGCCCGAGATCGCCGCGCTGCCCGGCAAGTACGCGCCGCCGCGCGGGCTGCTGCTGCTCGCGTGGCAAGGCGAGCGCGCGGTGGGCTGTGCGGCGTTTCGCGAGATCGACGCGACGACGTGCGAGATGAAGCGCGTCTACGTGCGCCCCGAAGCGCGCGGGCTGAACCTCGGCCGCCAGCTCGTCGAACGGCTGCTGCGCGACGCGAAGGCGGCCGGCTATGCGCGCATGTGCCTCGACGTGCTGCCCGAATTCGTCGCCGCCAGGCAACTGTATGCGTCGCTCGGCTTCACGCCCGCGCCGCCCGTCGCGTTCAACCCGGTGCCGGGCACCGAGTTTCTCGGGCGGGACTTGTAACCTCCACGCCATCGGCTCCTCTTTCCTCCTTTCGACCGGACACCCCGTGATGCGCGTTTCCCGCCTGCCCTTCGTGCTCCTCCCGCTGCTCGTCGCGTTTTCGTTCAACGCCCGCGCCGGCGACCTGCCGAAATCGGTCGCCGCGCAGTTGCCGCCCGGCTACCAGCCGCTGCTCGCGCATGCCGGGCCGGATCTCGACAACGGGCGGCACAGCTTCCTCGTCGTCGTGCATCGGGCAGTCGATACGCGTGAGCAGCCGTCGCCGCGTCCGCTGCTGATCTTCGAGGAACAACCGGATCACGCATTCCGGCTCGTCGCGCGCAACGACCAGGTCGTGCTGCGCGCGAACGAAGGCGGCCAGTGCGACCCGTTCGATCCCGACGATGTCGCCGACAACGGCTTCGCGATCAAGGGCCGCTATTTCACCGTGCAGAACGTCGTCGCGTGCGGGCAGCACTGGAGCGACTACGTGACGTTCCGCTACGACCCGCGCACGCACGGATGGCTGTTTTCGAGCCGGATCGTCACCCAATCGTTTCCGCTCGACGACCAGCCCGACCACGTCACCATCACGCGCGCGGACGCGCACCGGCCGGTGTCGTTCGGTCAGTGGCAACGCAAGGACTGACGCGCCCGGTGCAACGCGCTGAGACCGGTTGCATCGCACCCCGGCCGGCGCGGACACGGCCGGATACCGTCACGTCCCGCCTCTCCCGCGCTCGCGAGCGCACGCCAACGGGACTACCATGAACGCTTGCCGTCGCACGACCGTGCGCCGGCCTCGCACGCGGCTCGCCCGCACGCGTTCCCTCGCTGCACCCGCACTGGAGGACGACATGACGCAACACTTCGACGCGATCGTCATCGGCACCGGTCAAGCCGGGCCCCCACTCGCCGCGCGGCTGTCCGGCGCCGGGATGAAGGTCGCGATCATCGAGCGCGGCCGCTTCGGCGGCACCTGCGTGAACACCGGCTGCATCCCGACCAAGACGCTGATCGCGAGCGCCTACGCCGCGCAGCTCGCGCGGCGCGCCGGCGAATACGGCGTGTCGGTCGGCGGCCCCGTCAACGTCGACATGAAAGCCGTGAAGGCGCGCAAGGACCAGATCTCCGGCCGCTCGAACCACGGCGTCGAGCAATGGGTGCGCGGCCTCGCGAACACCACCGTGTTTCAGGGTCACGCCCGCTTCGAGCAGGCCAACACGGTGCGCGTGGGCGACGACGTGCTCGAAGCGGAACGCATCTTCATCAACGTCGGCGGGCGCGCGCAGGTGCCGGCCATGCCGGGCCTCGACACGGTGCCGTACCTGACCAACTCGACGATGATGGACGTCGACTTCCTGCCCGAGCATCTCGTGATCGTCGGCGGCAGCTACATCGGGCTCGAGTTCGGCCAGATGTATCGCCGCTTCGGGTCGAAGGTCACGATCGTCGAGAAGGGCTCGCACCTGATCCGGCGCGAGGACGAAGACGTGTCGCAGGCGGTGCGCGAGATCCTCGAGAAGGAAGGGATCGACGTGCAGCTCGACGCGACCTGCCTGAGCGCGCGGCGCGACGGCAGCGGCATCGCGGTCGGCCTCGACTGCGCGGGCGGCGGCCGCGAGGTCGCGGGCTCGCACCTGCTGCTCGCGGTCGGACGCGTGCCGAACACCGACGATCTCGGGCTCGACCGCGCGGGCGTCTCGACCGACGCGCGCGGCTATATCGAGGTCGACGAACAACTGCGCACAAACGTGCCCGGCATCTGGGCGCTCGGCGACTGCAACGGGCGCGGTGCGTTCACGCACACCGCGTACAACGACTACGAGATCGTCGCGGCCAACCTGCTCGACAACGATCCGCGCAAGGTGTCCGATCGCATCGCGGCGTATGCGCTGTACGTCGATCCGCCGCTCGGCCGCGTCGGCATGACGCTCGCGGAAGCGAAGCAGACCGGCCGCCGGCTGCTCGTCGGCACGCGCCCGATGACGCGCGTCGGCCGCGCGGTGGAAAAAGGCGAGAGCCTGGGCTTCATGAAGGTGATCGTCGACGCGGACAGCCACGCGATCCTCGGCGCATCGATCCTCGGCGTGACGGGCGACGAAGTCGTGCACGGGATGCTCGACGTGATGGCCGCCGGCGCGCCGTACACGACGATCAGCCGCGCGATGCACATCCACCCGACCGTGTCGGAGCTCGTGCCGACGTTGCTGCAGGATCTGCATCCGGTCGAATGACAGGCGGCGGGCGGCGGTGCATCGGCGTCGCCCGGGGTGGCGAGCGGTATGCGAAGATGGCCGCTCGCCACGACACCCGGGAACGCCATGGACCGCCTGCAAGCGATGCAGATCTACGTACAGATCGTCGAACGCGGCAACTTCACGCAGGCCGCCGACGCGCTGCAACTGCATCGACCGGCCGTGACGAAAGCCGTGCAGCAGCTCGAGCAGGAACTCGGCGTCCGGCTGCTGAACCGCAGCACGCGCCGCGTCAGCGTGACCGCCGAAGGCGAGGCGTTCCACGCGCGCTGCGTGCAGTTGCTCGGCTGCATCGACGACGCGTTCGCGTCGTTCCCGAAGCAGCGCGCGATACCGAAAGGCCGGTTGCGCATCGACATCGCGCTCGCGCTGGCGAAGACAGTCGTGATTCCGGCCCTGCCCGATTTCCAGCAGCGCTATCCGCAGATCGAGCTCGTGCTCGGCGCGGGCGACCAGCCGGCCGACCTGATCGGCGAAGGCATCGACTGCGTCGTGCGGGTCGGCAAGCTGAAGGATTCGAGCATGGTCGCGCGCACGGTCGGCGCGGTGCCGATGGTCACGTGCGCGTCGCCCGGCTATGTTGCCCGCCACGGCTTGCCGCGCACGCTCGACGATCTTCGTGCGCATCGCGCCGTCAACTTCTTTACCGGCAGCAATCGCAAGGTGCTCGAATGGACGTTCCGCCCGAACGGCGAAACGGTCGCGGTGAAGCTCGCGAGCAGCGTGCTGACCGACAACTCGGAAGCGCTGCTGTCCTGCGGGCTGGCCGGCCTCGGCATCGTGCATGCGTTGCGGCCCGCGCTGCAGCCGAGCATCGACTCCGGCCAGCTGATCGAACTACTGCCCGGCGTGCCGGCGGAGCCGAAGCCGGTGTCGGTGCTGTACCCGAACCGCGCGCATCTGCCCGACAAGGTGCGCGCGTTCATCGACTGGTTGACCGAGCTGTTTGCGCGGCGTTATCCGATGTAGCGCGGATCACTAACGCGCGCGAACGCAGTCGATGAAGTGACTTCACCGGCAGCGGGCAAAAAAGCGACTTGCGCCCTCCACACAGCCGCGTTGTCGCGCTCACCCCGCAACCCGATGGCCGATCGACCGCTCCATGTACCGCGCAAGTTGCTCGCGGGAAAATGCCGGCTGCGCGATGCCACTGCCTTCGAGAAATTCGATCACGTTGCGGCAGTCCCACACGTAATTGTTCTGATACAGCTCGGCCGTGGACATCCCGTCGCGAATGTTGTCGTCGAACAGGCTCAATAGCGGATAGAGCGGTGCGTCGATATCGGTCTTCCACGCATCGCGCCATTCGCGGAACGGCACGACCCGGAATCGCAAGCCGAAGTAGCGTTCCAGCCTCGAGAAAAACTCTCGAAGCGTGAGGTTGGCCTCAGGCGAATTGATCAGATTGAATTTCCGCCCCAGCGCTGCCGGATTACGCGAAATCCACGCAAGCGCTTTCGTCATGTAGTCCACGCTCGTCAGCCCTTCGCGCAAGTCCTGCAGGTCGGGCACGGTGCCGAGCGCCATGCACGTCTTCACCAGCCGCCCCCACCATTGATAGTCGGCGCTGACGCCGGTCTCGCCATGAAACGTCGCATAGCCAAGACGGAACGTCATCAGCGGCAGGCCGTGCTGCGCCGCCAGGTCGGCCATTTTTTCCATCACCCATTTGCTGCGCGTATAGCCGATGTCCTCGAGCACCGCCGGCAGGTTCTGATCGATGTCGTCCGCTTCGGTCATCATGGCCTTGCCGGTGAAGCGGTGCCCCCAGCTGTACACCGAGATCGTCGACAGCAGGATCAGCGCCTTGGTGCGCCGGCACCCGGCGAAAGCGAGGATTTGGGTCAGGCCGTCCACGTTGATCTTCTTCATGAACGAATACGGCTGGATGAAATTGACCGCGCCAGCCGAGTGGTAAACGATGTCGATTTCGTCCGCCAGCGCCGCGTAGCGGCGCTCGTCCAACCCGAAGCGCGCCCGCGTGAGATCGCCCGCCCACACGCGGATGCGGGATCGCTCGTCCGGCCCGAGGTTCACGTCGTAGGCGCGCAGCTTTTCGTCGATCCGCGCACGCCCTGCGGCAGCATCCTCCGCCCGCACCAGGCAATGCACGATCGCCGACGTCGTCGCGAGCAGTTCGGCCAGTAAATGAACGCCGACGAACCCCGTGGCGCCCGTCAGCAGAATCGTGCGCGGGCGCGCCAGCAGTGCGACGTCGAAGGCGCCGCTGAAATCCGCCTGCTCCGGCACGCGGATATCGTTCGCGAGCACATAAACGGGCTCGCGGTCGATCTCGAGCGCCGCCGCGACACGCCGCTCGATCTCGCCTGCGAGCCCTTCCACCGACAAGTGCTCGTAGACGTCACGGATCAGCATCTTCGTTCCCGTCGCATCCGATAGCGCCCTGGCAAGCTTCGCCGTCAGCAGTGAATTACCGCCGATGTCGAAGAAGCTGTCGGTCTTGAGAAACGACGCATGGCCGGTCAGCGAGACGAATGCATCCGCCACGATCCGCTCGACGGCGGTATACGACTCCCGCTCGGTCCGGTTGCGCAGTTCGTCGTGGTAAAGCTGTTGCAGCGCGGCCCGGTCGGTTTTGCCGTTCGCCGTCACGGGGATATCGTCGAGCAGCACGTGACCGACGGGCCACATGTAATCCGGCAGGTATCGCCGCACGCTTGCCTTCAGCGTGTCGACGACACGCTCGGGCGGCGCAGCGGGATCGCTCGGCACGACGAACGCAACCAGTTCCTTGCCGGTTCCGGCAATGCGGGGCAACGCCAGCACCAGCGCCTTGCGTACCATGTCCGCTCTGGCGAGCACCGCCTGAATTTCGCTCAGTTCGACCAGATTGCCGCGAATCTTGACCTGATCGTCCATACGACCGAGAAACTGGATCGAGCCGTCGTTCAGCCGGCGCCCGAGATCGCCCGTGCGATAGATGATCCGATCCGGCCGTTGCGGATGCGGACGGAATTTCTCGCGGGTCAACGCAGGATTGTTCAGGTAGCCGCGCGCCAGGCCCGGCCCGCCGATGCAGATCTCCCCGACGTCGTTCTCTCCCACCGCTTGCCGCGCATCGTTCAGGATCAGAATCTCGGTATTGCCGACCGGGTGTCCGATCGATGCCGGACGGCCAAGCGTCGCGCTCGGAACGACGTGACACGTCGCGAAGATCGTCGCCTCGGTCGGCCCGTAGTAATCGACCACCGTGTAACTGACTCGATCGGTATCGACCGGATCGAGCTTTTCGCCGGCCGTGAACAGATACTCGAGCTTCAGGTCCGCCGGCTGGCCGACACCCACCACGTCGGCAACCATCACGGTGGGCACGTACGCATGCGTGATCCGGTGACGGGTGAAGAAACCGACGAGCGCATCGGCATCGAAACGCGTTTCGTCGTCCGGCAGAAACAGCGTCGCCCCCGCGCAGAGTGCCGACCAGATTTCCCACTGCGATACATCGAAGCCGAGGCCCGCCATCAGCGTCGCGCGGCTTTCGGCATTCATCGAAAAACGCGCGTTGTGCCAGCCGACGAGCGTGGCCACGGCGGCATGTTCAACGATGACGCCTTTCGGCGCGCCGGTGGAGCCGGACGTGAATATCACGTAGATCGCGCCATCGGGCGTATCGGCGCGTTGCGTCGCATGCACGTTGTCCCGATCGGGTCGCCGCACCGACAGGTCCGCCACACTGATGAACGGAATGGCCGCCTCCCGCGGCGTCGCGCGAGCCGTCAACACCAGCGACGCATTGCATTGGTGCAGGATGAGGGCCTTGCGGGCGTCGGGATAGCGTTCGTCGATCGGGACGTACGTCGCACCGGCCTTCAGGATGCCGACAATGCCGACGATGAAGTCGGCATTACGCGCCGCCTCGATCGGCACCAGGCTGCCGCGCCCGATGCCCCGGTCCCGCAATGCACCGGCCACCGCGTCGCTCCGACGATCCAGTTCGCGGTAACTCAGGCACGCTTGCTCCGACACCACGGCCGACGTGTCTCCTCCGACGGCCGCGAACATCTGAAACTTCTCGAGCACATTCGATTGAGTCGTCATCGTTTTTATTCCTCATATCGAAACGAACAAATCCCAATATAGATTTGAATGAATAAAAAGCAATTCTGCGCACGAGATGGCTGGCTGCTGAAACGAAAGACGAAACGATGAAGATGTTTGATGCGATCGACGAAGCATTCGACGATGCACCGGGCCCGGTAACCGTTCTCGTCGATTGTTATTCATCGAATAACAATCAATGATCCCGCCGCGCGTTTCTCCGGTGCTGGTACCCGCCTACAGTGCTCCTTCATCGACACCCGTTCATTGAAGGAGCAACCCATGTCCCGCATCGTTCGTTTCCACCGCGTCGGCGGCCCCGACGTCCTGCAGATCGACACCGTCGACGTACCCGCACCGGGCCCCGACGACATCCAGCTGCGCGTGAAGGCGATCGGCCTCAATCGCGCGGAAGTCATGTACCGCACCGGCGAATACACGTTCATGCCGCGCTTGCCGGCGGCGCTCGGCTATGAGGCCTCGGGCATCGTCGCGGCGGTCGGCCGCAACGTGACGGCGTTCGCCGTAGGCGATGCGGTGAGCGTCGTGCCGGCGTTCTCGTTTGCCGACTACGGGATGTACGGCGAGGTCGTCAACGTGCCCGCGCATGCGGCGGTCCGGCATCCGGCGAGCCTGTCGTTCGAGGAAGCGGCCGCGACGTGGATGATGTTCGTCACGGCCTGGGGCGCGCTGATCGAACTCGGCGGGCTGCAGCGCGGCGACGCGGTCCTGATCGGCGCCGCGTCGAGCAGCGTCGGGCAAGCGGCGATCCAGATCGCGAACCACGTCGGCGCGGTGCCGATCGCGCTGACGCGCGGCGAATCGAAACGCCAGGCACTGCTCGACGCGGGTGCGAAGCACGTGATCGTCGGCAGCCCTGCCGACCTGCCGCAGCAAGTGGCGGACCTCACCGGCGGCACCGGCGCGCGCCTCGTGTTCGACCCGGTCGGCGGCCCTGATGCCGCGAAGCTGCTGCGCGCGCTGGCCACGAACGGCACGTTCTTCCAGTACGGTGCGCTCGACACGCGCGACATCCCGGTTCCGGTGATGGACCTGCTCGCACGCCACCTGACGCTGCGCGGCTACGAGCTGTTCGAGATCACCGGCGACGCGCAGCGGCTCGAGCGCGCGAAGCGCTTCATCGTCGACGGGCTCGCAGCCGGTGCGCTGAAGCCGCTGATCGATCGCACGTTCGCGTTCGACGACATCGTGGAAGCGCATCGGTACATGGAAGCCGGTGCGCAGGTCGGGAAGATCGTCGTCACGGTGTGAACGATGCGAGGCGGGCGTGCCGCTTGTCTGTAAACAGCGGCACACCCGCCCCCCGTTCAGCTTTCGAAATACCGCGGCCGGTCGATATCGGCCAGCAGCCCCGGCTGCGTCGGCGCCCAGTCGAGCGATGCACGCGTGCGCTCGCTCGTGGCCGGCGCATCCATCCCCGCGAACATCGCGAACCAGCCGAAGTGTTCGCCGGCTTCAGCCGCCGTTTTCGCGACGACCGGCACGTTCAGCCGCCGGCCGATTACTTCCGCGATGTCCCGGAACCGCACGCCGGTATCGTCGACCGCGTGATAGCGCGCGCCGGCCGCACCGCGTTCGATCGCGAGCCGATAGACGCGCGCCGCATCGAGCCGGTGCACGCCCGGCCAGCGGTTGCCGCCATCGCCGAGATAGGCCGATACCCCCTTCTCCCGCGCGAACGCGATCAGGCGCGGCACGAAACCGTGATCGCCGTCGCCGTGCACCGACGGCGGCAGGCGCACGACCGACGCGTGCACGCCGTGCGCTTCCAGCGCGACCGCGGTCGCTTCGGACGCACGCGGATAGGTCGACGACACCGGCACGTGCGGATCGTCCTCCGTCGCCGCGCGCCCGGGTGCGACGAGCGCGAGGCCCGACGTGACGACCAGCGGCCGCGCCGAGCCCGCGAGCACCGCACCGATCGTCTCGATCGCGCGGCGGTCGAGCTCGCAGTTCTGCGCGAAGCGCGAGAAGTCGTGATTGAATCCCGTATGGATCACCGCATCGGCGGCTTCGGCCCCGCGCGTGAGGCTGTCGAGATCCTCCAGCGACCCGCGATGGACATCGGCGCCCGCTGCCGCGACCGACGACGCGGCCGCATCGGACCGCGCGAGACCGAGCACCGAGTGCCCGGCAGCAATGAGTTCGGCCACGACGGCAGCGCCGACGAAGCCCGACGCTCCAGTAACAAAGACACGCATGTTCAACACCTCCGAATAGCAGGGAGGCTTACTATCTGTCGATCGCCGCGCACCGTGAAGTCGTGACGGTTTACCGGTAAACGAACTAACACGCTATGCCTGACGCCCCTGACAACCTGCTCGGCGCATACCTTCGGGCCCGCCGCGAGAAACTCGACCCGGCCGCGCTCGGCCTGCCGGCCACGCGCCGCCGTACGCCGGGCCTGCGGCGCGAGGAAGTCGCCCAGCGCGCGCACGTGAGCACCGCGTGGTACACGTGGCTCGAACAGGGGCGCGGCGGTGCGCCGTCGGCCGACGTGCTCGACCGGCTCGCCCGCGCGCTGCTGCTGAACGACGCCGAGCGCGAGCACCTGTTCCTGATCGGTGTCGGCCACCTGCCGGAAGTGCGCTATCACGCAGCCGACCATGTGTCGCCGCGCGTGCAGCACGTGCTCGATTCGCTCGACGCGAGCCCGGCGATCGTGCGCTCGGCGACGTGGGACGTCGTCGCGTGGAACGACGCGGCAGCCGCGACGCTGACCGACTATGCGACGCTGTCGCCGGAACGGCGCAACATCCTGCGGCTCATCTTCGTCGATCCGCACGTGCGCGGCGTGCAGGCGAATTGGGAACGCGTCGCGCGGTTCGCGGTGGGCGCGTTTCGCGCCGACGTCGCGCGCGGCGGTGCGACGCAGGCCGTTCAGGCATTCGTCGACGAGATGCGCGCGGCGAGCGCGGAGTTCGACGCGCTGTGGCGCGACCACGATGTCCGCTCGCACGAAGAAGGAACCAAGGAGATCCACCATCCGGCCGTCGGGCGCATCGCGCTCGAATACTCGGCGTTCGCGGTGAGCGGCCGGCCAGACCAGACGCTCGTGATCTTTACGCCGGAAACGGCGGCCGATCGCGCGCTCGTCCGGTCTCTGGTGGCCGCGCGCGCGCAAGCGTTGGCCGAGCAGATGCCCGTCGCATGACTTTCCCCCCCCAAGTCGGAATACACAGTTGAGTCCATCAACGCTTCAATGGACGTGCCCGCTCGTCAGGGGAACGTAGCTGCCGGGAATTGGAGACGGTGCGACTCACGGGGAAACGCTCACGACGCACTGTATGAATATACCGATAGTCTGGCGCAAGTTTTCGAGATTGCTACGGCCGTGTCCCCTTGATTTCGATGCACTTAATCCGGCCGGCCTCCCAAACAAAATCCTTCCTGCCCGGTCTTTCCGTCGTTCTGGCTTGCTGAATTGACGTTGGCGAGCCACCTCTGAAGACTGCCGACGAAGCGAGCGTTCTGCCCCCTTCTGGCTGTACTCGTCCATGTGTCGCATCGCGTGTTTCAATTTCGAAACGAACCCATGCGTCAGCAAAGCAGCGTGCTTGACCGGCTCGTGACGGTCACGCCACCGCGCGGTCGCTGGGCGCGCCTAGTAGGGCAATCCACGTAGGTCGTTGCGTGAGAGATGCCAGCCTGTATCAATGCTGAAACACATTCATCCGCCCAACGAGTTCATCTCCGTATTTCTGGTTTCAAGTCGCTACGTGCGCCCAACGTGCATGGATGGCACGCCCCTTGCGTCAAGGTTCATGAAGCATCGATGCGGGGGACCGTAGTTTGGCGATCGAAGTCATCGGGGACGGTCGCGTAACTGGATCGATGGTTCGATCGCGCGTTTTCCCGTCGCGACAGGAGGCACCTGAACTCACAGTCCTACGGACCGGTTACAGGCGTGAGCAAACTGCAATACGGGGAACGTTGCAAGGGCAACCTGTCAGCGTCGAGAAACCAGAATCATGACATTCACATTCACGCTGATCGATCTCGCTGGTTCGATTGCACTGGTGCTGCTCGGCACGCAGATGCTTCAGACCGGCATGCAGCGCGCATTCGGCGCTGGCCTGCGATCGCTGCTGGAACGGGCGCTTTACGGACGACTCCCTGCCTTCTTCGGCGGTATGGGCGTAACGGCAGTGCTGCAAGGCAGTTCGACGACTGCAGTCATGACGGCGGAATTGACTGCGCAGGGGCGCGTCGGCCTGGTCCCGGCGCTGGCTGTCATGCTGGGCGCGAACGTGGGTACGACATTGATAGTGCAAGCGCTTTCGTTCGAAGTCGAAACCTTGTCGCCTGCCCTGATACTCGTTGGCATGCTGATGTTCCGCAAGGTATCGAACACACGTGCCCATGAGTTGGGCCGCATGTTCATCGGTCTGGGCCTGCTGCTGCTCGCACTGCACCATCTGCAGGAGTTGATGACAGACTACGAGGACGCGCCGAGTCTTCGGCTGCTGCTGAGTGACGCAGCCACCGTTCCGCTGATCGACGTCTTGCTGGCGGCTGGCCTGACCTGGGCCGCCGATTCAAACGTGGCAATCGTTCTCCTGATCATGTCGCTCTGCGCGCAGAACGTCATTCCGCCCGATACTGCTTTCGCACTGGTGCTCGGTGCAAACCTGGGCGCAGCCATCCACCCGGTTCTGGAGGGGGCGGCAACGCACGATCCGGCATCCCGGCGCCTGCCGGTCGGCAATCTGCTCGTTCTGTCGATCGGCGTGGTGATGGTGCTCGGGGCACTGACGCCGATCGGCTGTGTCATGGTCAGGATCGAACCGGACAATGCGCGGGTGGTGGCCGATTTTCATACGCTGTTCAACCTCTCACTGGCCTGCCTGTTCCTGCCACTGCTTATCCCGTACGCAGACCTGTTGACCCGACTGCTTCCTTCGCCCGTGAAGGTCTCTGACGCGCCCGAATCGCAATACATTGATCCGCTCGCAGGACAGATGCCCGAGATCCCGCCCGGCACGGCGGCCCACGATGTGCTTCCCGTCGCCTATAGGCAATACGGGATACGCTCACGAGCTCATGCCGCATCGATCGTACATGCTGGAATGCCCGTCGCGGAAGTCCGCACCCGCGACGACGTTCTGGATAACGTCAGGATTGCGCCCCGGACATCCCTGACGTTTCCCGATGCCGGGCAACTCGCTGGCTTTGATGGACGGTACCCGCACGAAGGCCGTGACCGGCTACAGGAGGACGCGCAACATCGCGTCGAGATCCGGGAGTGCGCCGGCCACGCGTTGGAGTGCATCGATACCGATGGCAACACGCAGACGTACTACCCAGCGAAATCGCTGTGGCTCACCCTGCAGGACATTCAGGTTGTCAGGCGACTGGAGCCGGCAGGCGGGACAACCCATTCGACGCTTTCGACCTATGTCCAGGGGACTGCGAGTCTGGACGATTGCTGTTTGGCGATCATTGGCAAAGCGCAAAACAACACTCGCACGATACACATCACCTTCGCGGCTCGCGAAATCGGCGTGACTGAACGGCGCGGCCTTCGCGAATTGCAGGATGAACTGGGCATCGCCTTGTCGGACGATCCGCTTGGCACGGCAAGGCTCGGCTACAACGAGTCCGACGACGAGATGCAGGAGCCGGCCCAGTGGTGGGCGTTGTGCGACGTGCCGGCGAGCAGCATGCAGGCGCTTGCCGACGGTGTCGAGGCACGGCAGGTTACCGCGGTCAAGACAGGACTGTGCCTGCGGGGCGTCTACACGTCGATCCCGTCTGGTGCTGCGCCGACTGGTGGGTTCCGCGCGTTCCTGAGACCCGGGAAAGATGGCAGCACATTGGAGGCGTCGGCAACTGCCAGCGGATATGTGGTGTATCTCGCCATCGATCTCCCGAAAGTCAGCCTGCCGGGAGAGAGCCGGTCAGCACAGGTGCCCGTGCGCACGGACGACAGGAGTCCAATCGGGGCGCTGACGGAAAAGCTCGATAATGTGTTCACCGGCTTGAAGTGGCTCGCTGCGCTGGTCGCGATCCTTGTTGTTGTGCTCCTGCTCAAATGGCGGTGACAACCCACGAGCCCAGAGTCACCGCATCCTTAACCGCGCTTTCATTTGCGCAGGGCTTCTTGCTCGATTTGCTCGCGTGGCATGTGCCGGATATCCGCTCCCTTGACGATATAAATGACGAGCTCAGCCAGGTTCGTCGCATGGTCACCGATGCGTTCGATAACCGATGCGATGGCCAAGTAGTCAAGCGCGGCGGAGATGACACGAGGGTCCTCGGCCATGTACGTCACCAACTTGCGCATGAATCCACGGTATTGATCATCGATCGCATCGTCGTGCAAGATTTTCGCTGCGGCACTGGTATCGAGTCGTGCGAATGCGTCGAAGGCATGGCGCAGGATGGCTGCGGCCATTTGACCGGATCGGTCAACAACCAAGTACAGGGGCGATATGCTGAATCGTGAAGATGTGCCCGCTGGGCCGATCTGGGGGGTGATCGCAGGTGTCTTTTTGGTGGCTGCTGGGGTGGGCCTCGACGTCGCCTCAAAACTCCTGAATAGCTCCGGCGAGTTCGACGAGTCTTCTGCCATTGGTGTCATGATGTGTGGCGTACTGCTCACCGTGTACGCCGGTCATGAAGTGACGCGCAAAAAGCACCACCGATACTGAACGAAGCCGACACTGCCTAGTTGGTTCCGCGATTGCGGGTCGCACATCGGGACGCTCAGCAGCAAGTCATCAACGCAATTGGCCGACTATCGCGTGCTGCCAGGGGCTTGGGCAACTTTTGTTGGCCAGCCGCCGGCGCCGGCCTCCCCATCCGTCCCCGTCACCCCGTGCGAACCCATCGCATTCCGCACTGATTCCCAGTCGAATATTTAATTTTCACCTGGCGTAGCGCGCGCTTACTCTTTCGGCATCGCATCACAGGGCCACCGGCCCCTCCCTGGAGCATTCCGATGTCCGACCCCGGCACCGCGCAAGCCGTCCACCGTCCGCATGCGGCGTCCGTGTCCTATGGCGCGCTCGCGCTGCTGGTGCTGGCCGGCCTCAACCTGCGTCCGTTCCTGACCGCGTTCGGCCCCGTGCTCGACGTCGTGCGCGCCGACACGGGCCTCGGCTTTCGCGCGGCCGCGCTGCTGACCGCGCTGCCGTTCGTGCTGATGGGTGTCGTCGCCGGGGTCGGCGTCGGGCTCGCGCGGCGCGTCGGCGAGCAGCGCGCGCTGACCGTCGCGCTGGCGCTGATCGCGGCAGGCTGCAC